>DASZYW010000065.1:0-2626 GCA_035545195.1 Gaiellaceae bacterium | reverse complement strand
CTCGGCGACCTCCTCGACCTGGGCTTGCATGCGGCCATTCAAGCAGGGGTGAGGCAACCGACGCCGAACCGTGGTCACCGTGAGCGCGTGGACCGTCGTCCTGCTGAGCAGCACCGGAGCGATCTGGCTCGGGATGCTGTCGGGCGTGGTCTACGCGATCCGAGCTCGCGCTTGACCCGGAAGGCCCGGCTTCCCTCTCAACCTTCCCGGAAGTTCCGTCCCGAGAGTTCCTCAATCCCTGCGAGCACAGCGTCAGGGTCGAACGGGGTCATGCGCTCGCTGATGCGAAGCAGCGGCAAGTGGAGCCAGCGGGTACTCCACAGCCAGGCCTTGAGGGCAGGCGGGTGCGCCCGCCTGATGCTGTCGATCCGATCTCGATCCCATACGTCGAGAGCGCGGCCCTTACGCGTCCGGTGGATCCTGACGGCAGCAATCTCATCCCACGTGAGTCGCCCGAAGTGATGAGTCTCGAGCCCAACCTCGGTCGCAACTAGGTACGACCGACCTCTCCGCGGAACGATTCCGGCCGAGAGCGCCCAGAGGGCAGCAGCGGCCGCCGCTAGTACGTGCCCGATTGTCGTATCTGAGATGACGCCCAGGAACACGAATACGAGCATCAACCCGAGCCGGAAGAAGCGGGCTCGCCGCAGACCTTGCCAGTTCGGTTCAAGGCGGATCTCTGTCATCTCAAGGAGTTCCCACCATGCTGATGCGGGCGGAGGGACTTGAACCCCCAAAGGCCTCGCGGCCCAACGGGACCTAAACCCGTCGCGTCTACCAGTTCCGCCACGCCCGCGCCGACCCAAGGATAGGGTTCCGGTGTGTCCGGCATGGCGCCCGAGGATGTCTATGCGCTGACCGGGGTCGGCGATCCGCGCATCTCGCCCGACGGCGCGCGCGTCGCCTACCAGGTCGGGTGGATCGACCAGGAGAAGAACGAGTACCGGGGCGCGATCTGGGTCGCGCCGCTGGACGACCCGTCGAACGGCATCCAGTTCACCTCGGGCGAGAAGCGCGACGGCGCTCCGCGTTGGTCGCCGGACGGGCACTGGCTCGCGTTCGTCTCCAACCGCGGCCCGGACAAGACGCCGCCGCAGCTCTACGTGATGCCGGCCGCCGGCGGCGAGGCCCGGAAGCTGACCGACGGCAAGGAGGGCGTCGAGTCGTTCTCGTGGTCGCCCGACTCGTCGCGGATCGTCTTCGCGCGCCGCGTGCGCGACGCCGCGTACGAGGAGGAGGACGACGCGAAGCGCGAGCCGCGCCGCTTCACGCGGCTCCTCTACAAGCTCGACTCGGTCGGCTGGCTCGGCGACCGGCGCAAGCACCTCTTCGTTGTCGACGTCGAAGGCGGCGCCGAGGCGCGCCAGATCACCGACGGCGACTGCGAGGACGACGACCCCGTCTTCACGCCGGACGGCCGGAACGTCGTGTTCGCGTCGCTCCGCGGCGACGACTGGGACCTCGAGATGATCACGCGGCTCTACGAGGTGAGCGCCGATGGCGGCGAGCCGAGGCAGCTGACCGGCGACGGCGGCTCGTACGGCGGGCTCTCCTTCTCGCCGGACGGGACGAAGCTCGCGTTCCGCTTCGAGGTCGAGGACGGCACCTATCCGCACCACTCCCAGATCGGCGTCATGGACGCCGACTACTCGAGCGAGCGCATCCTCACGACGTCGCTCGACCGGCAGTGCGGCCCCTATCCGCTGCTCCGCGAGCCCGCGTGGGACGGCGACCGGATCTGGTTCTCCGCCGAGGACCGCGGCAACGTCCACCTCTACTCGGTGCCGCACGACGGCTCGGCGGAGCCCGAGCTCGCCGTCGGCGGCGAGCGGCTGATCGGGCTCTTCGACGTGCGCGAGGGCGCGGTGGCGTACACCGCGACGACGCACACGCAGCCGATGGAGCTGTTCGTCGGCGAGCAGCGCGCCACCGACGTGACGAAGGGCTTCGCCGAGGGGCGCACCCTCGCCGAGCCGGAGCGCTTCGTGGCCATGAACGGCGACGTCGAGATCGACGCGTGGATCGCCAGGCCGGCCGGCTTCGAGGAGGGCAAGCGCTACCCGATGCTCCTGAACATCCACGGGGGCCCGTTCGCGCAGTACACGACCGGCTTCTTCGACGAGACCCAGGTCTACTCGGGCGGCGGCTACGCGGTCGTGTGGGCGAACCCGCGGGGAGGCTCCGGTCGCGACGAGGAGTGGGGCCGCGCGATCCGTGGCCCGTTCGACGGCGGCGGCCCGGGCTGGGGCAGCGTCGACTACGAGGATCTGATGGCCGTCGTCGACACCGTCCTCGAGAGGTACGACTTCGTCGACCCGGCGCGGCTCGGCGTGCTCGGCGGTTCGTACGGCGGCTTCATGACGTCGTGGATCGTCGGCCACACGAACCGCTTCAAGGCGGCGCTCTCGGAGCGCGCGGTCAACAACATGGTCAGCGCCTTCGGCTCGAGCGACATCTTCTGGGTCTTCGAGCGCCAGTTCGGCGGGACGATGTGGGAGAACGTCGACGGCTGGCTGAAGATGTCGCCGACGACGTACGCGCAGCAGATCGAGACGCCGCTGCTGGTCATGCACTCGGAGAACGACCTCCGCTGCAACATCGAGCAGGGCGAGCACCTCTTCGTCCT
>DASZYW010000064.1:0-10145 GCA_035545195.1 Gaiellaceae bacterium | reverse complement strand
GAACCGCCGCGTCAGCCGCTCAAGCTCGCGCAGCGAGAGCGTCTTCGTGTCGCAGCGGATCCCGCCCTTCGCGCCGCCGTACGGGAGCTTGAGCAGCGCGCACTTCCACGTCATCCAGCTCGCCAGCGCCGCGCACTCGCCCAGCGAGACCTCGGGGTCGTAGCGGACGCCGCCCTTCGTCGGCCCGAGCACCGTCGAGTGCTGGACACGGTAGCCGGGGAAGATCTCGATCGACCCGTCGTCCCGGCGCAGCGGCACGCTGACGATCACGGCCCGCTCCGGGAACGAGAGCCGCTCGACCACCATCGGCGAGACGCCGGCGTGCGGGAGCGACTGCTCGAACTGCGCGCGCGCCATCAGGAAGAGCGGCGAGTCCCACTCGAGCCCGTGTCCCGAGGTCGACGCCTCCACCTTGGCCACGCGCGGAGTGTACGGAACTAGACCGGGACTTCCTCGGCGAACCCGGCGTGCTTGTCCCGCAGCGGCACCTCGCGCAGCAGCAGCGCGACGACGAAGGCGGCGACGCCGAAGGGGATCGCCCAGAGAAAGACGCTGTGCAGCGAGTTGGCGAAGGCCTGGATCAGACCGTCGTGCACACGCGGCGGCAGGTGCCGCAGCTTCGCGGGCGGCGCATGGAGCAGCGTCCCGGCCTTCGCGGCGCCGATGTGCATCGATGACGGCAGCTCCTTTGGCAGCCAGTAGCCGAGCCTGTTGGCGAAGATCGCGCCGAAGATCGCGACCCCGAACGAGCCGCCGATCTGACGGAAGAACATCGTCCCGGAGGTCGCGGTGCCCAGCTCCCGCGGCTCGACGGCGTTCTGAACGGCGAGGACGATCACCGGCAGGATCAGCCCCATCCCGATGCCGAGCACGAGCATCGCCGCGGCGAGCGAGGGGTAGGCGCTGTGCGCGCCGATCCGCGAGAGCAGCGCGATGCCGACGGTCATGAGCACGGTGCCCGCGATCGGGAAGGGCCGGTACCGCCCGAGCTTCGAGATCAGCCGGCCGCCGACGATCGACGCCGAGAGCACGCCGCCCATCAGCGGTAGGAGCCGCAGCCCCGAGCTCGTCGCGCTGACGCCGTGGACGACCTGCATGAACAGCGGCAGGTAGATCATCGCGCCGAACATCGCCATCATCACGAGGAAGCCCATGCCCGTCGAGGCGTTGAAGATCGCGTTCGAGAAGAGGCTCAGCGGGATGATCGGCTCCGCCGCCCGCCTCTCCTGGAACCAGAAGAGGACGCCCAACGCCACGCCGCCGGCGAAGAGGCCCACGATCGTCCAGGAACCCCACGGATACTCGGTGCCGCCCCACGTCAGGGCGAGCGTCAGGAGCCCGGCGAAACCGGCGAGGAGCGCAGCTCCCTCGACGTCGATGCGGTGGGAGTGGCGCTCGCCGGCGACCGGCAGGACGATCGCGACCACGACGAGCGCGGCGATCCCGACCGGCAGGTTGACGTAGAAGACCCAGCGCCAGGACGCCTGGTCGGTTAGGAAACCGCCGATCAAGGGCCCGACGACGGACGAGAACGCCCACACGCCGCCCATGTAGCCCTGGTACTTGCCGCGCTCGCGCGCCGGGACGACGTCGCCGATGATCGCGAACGCTCCCACCATCAAGCCGCCGGCGCCGAGCCCCTGCAGGGCGCGGAAGCCGATCAGCTCGTCCATGTTCTGGGCCAGCCCGCAGAGCGCCGAGCCGATCACGAAGATCGCGATCGCCGACTGGAACAGCCGCTTGCGCCCGTAGAGGTCGCCGAGCTTGCCGTACAGCGGCGTCGAGATCGTCGACGCGAGGATGTAGCCGGTCACCACCCACGACAGCCGCTCCAGCCCGCCGAGGTCGCCGACGATCGTCGGCAGCGCCGTCGACACGATCGTCTGGTCGAGCGAGGCGAGCAGCATCCCCAGCATCAGTCCGCTGTAGATGAGGAGGATCTGGCGGTGGCTGAGAGGACCGGTCGTCACCCGATCCAGTCTGCCGAACCGCACGGAGTGCCGGGAGCGGGAGTCGAACCCGCACGGCCCGAGGGCCACCCGATTTTAAGTCGGGCGCGTCTGACCAGTTTCGCCATCCCGGCCCCGATACGGTACGCACCATGACCCATGACGTCGTCGTCCTGATCGCAGCGCTCGGCGTCGCCGGACAGGCGCTCGTCGTGCTCGGCGTCCTGCTCGCGCTCGTCGCGCTCGGCCGGCTCCGCTCCTGGCTCTGGGGCTACGAGCTCTGGGCGGCGTTCCTCGTCGCCGCGATCGCCACCGGCGGCAGCCTCTTCTTCTCGCAGGTCGCGAACTTCGTGCCGTGCGAGCTCTGCTGGTTCCAGCGGATCTGCATGTACCCGCTCTCGCTGCTGCTCCTCTTCCTCGCCTGGCACCGCGACAACCGGGCCGCCCGCTACCTGCTCGCCTTCCCGGTCGTCGGCGCGTGCATCTCCGTCTACCACCTGCTGGTGGAGAACAAGGTCGTCGGCCAGACCAGCGCCTGCCTCGTCTCCGCGCCCGGCGGCTGCGCGACGAAGTGGATCGACGAGTTCGGCTACATGACGATCCCCACGCTCGCCCTGACCGGCTTCGTACTTCTCATCGGATTCTTGGTCCTGGCCGTCGCAGGCGCCGACGACGCGGATACCCTTCCGGCCGATGCCGAGCGGTAAGCGAGCGAGACAGCAGCGCCAGGCGGCCGTCAAGGCGCCGCCGCCCGTGCGCTCGAAAGGCGCGCCGCGCGGCCCGCGCATGCCGCGCCAGGCGTCGCCGCGCGTGCTCGCGATCGGCGGCGGGATCGTCGCCCTCGCCGTGATCGGGATCGTGCTCGGACTCGTCCTCGGCGGCGGCTCCTCCTCCGGGATCCCCAAGGGCACGCCGACGGTCGGGCGCGTCGACGCGAACTCCCTGCCCGGCGCCGCGGCCATCCGCGACCTCTACAAGGGCATCCCGCAGCAGGGCTTCTACCTCGGCAAGGCGAACGCGCCCGTGCAGATGGTCATGTTCATCGACCTGCAGTGCCCGGTCTGCCAGGACTTCGAGGTCAAGAGCCTCCCGACGATCGTCCGGAAGTACGTGCGCACCGGCAACGTGCGCATCCACCTCCGCCCCTGGGCCTTCATCGGCAACGACTCCTACAAGGGCCAGGACTTCGCGATGGCCGCCGCCCACCAGAACAAGCTGTTCAACTTCGCCGGCGTCCTCTACGACAACCAGGGGCCGGAGAACAGCGGCTGGATGAGCGACAGCATCCTCGCCGAGATCGCCGCCAGCGTCCCCGGCCTGAACGTCCCGAAGCTCTTCGCCGACAAGAGCTCGAGCGCGACCAAGGCCGACGTCAGGCAGGTCGACTCCGAGGCGTCGAAGGACAACGTCCAGGGCACGCCGACGATCCTGATCGGCAAGACGGGCCAGACCCCGAAGGACGTCACGAAGCCGGGCATCGCGCCGACGCTGGCCGAGGTCGAGCAGGCGATCGACACCGCGCTGATCAAGGCCTAGCGCCCGAAGCTCGCAAATAGCGGCCTTTTTCCGCTTGACCTCTCGCGGGTCGCCCGGTTAGGCTCTGCGAGCCGGTTCCGAAGGACTTACGGGTTCGTCGGGGCCGGCATTTTCTTTGGTCCGGCGAGAGTCCGTCCGACCGCCTCTCTAGCGTTCTCAGGCCCGATGGTCGGTGTGATCCTGATCGCGCTCCTCCTCGTCGCCGGCGGCGCCTGCGCGGCGGTGCTGCTCCCGCGGCTGCTCCGCGGCGAGCTCGGCGCGCGCAACGCCGAGGTCGACCGGCGGCTCGCCGGGCTCGAGCAGACGCTCGCGCTCCGCCTGACCGAGCTCGACGAGAAGGTCGACCGGCGGCTCGAAGCCAGCACCAAGTCCTCGTCGCAGATCCACGAGCGGCTCGGCGAGGTGACGAAGGCGACGGCCGAGATGATCGACCGCGCCAAGGACCTGAGCCGGCTGGAGCAGGCGCTGCGCCCGCCGAAGGCCCGCGGCGGCTTCGGCGAGCTGCTGCTCGAGAACCTGCTCCGCGACCGGCTGCCGCCCGACGCCTACGCGATGCAGCACACGTTCTCGACCGGCAGCCGCGTCGACGCCGTGATCCGGCTCGACCGCCTCGTCCCGATCGACTCGAAGTTCCCGCTCGACAACTTCGAGCTGATGACTGCGGCCGAGGACGACGGCGTCCGCCAGCTGCACGAGAAGGCCTTCGCACGCGACGTCAAGCAGCACATCGACGCCATCTCCGAGAAGTACATCCTCCCCGCGGAGGGGACGTACGAGTTCGCGCTCATGTACCTCCCGGCCGAGTCGATCTACTACGAGCTCGTCTGCGGCAAGACCGGCCAGCTGCTCCAGTACGCCAACGACCGCCGCGTCTTCCCGGTCTCGGCGACCACCTTCACCGCCTACCTCCAGGTCATCGCCATGGGCCTGAAGGGCATGCAGATCGAGCAGACCGCCCGGGATGTGATGAAGAGCATCGCCGCGCTCCAGACCGACTTCTCCCGCTTCCGCGACGACTTCGAGGTCGTCGGCAAGCACCTCTCGAACGCGCAGAGCAAGTACGCCGAGGCGGACAAGCGCCTCGACCGGTTCGAGACGAAGCTCGAGCGGGCGACCGACCACCAGATCGACGTCGCCGCCGCCGAGCCGCCGCTCCCGCGCGCGCTCGACGCCGCCTAAGCACCCGGAACAGCGCCGCCCGCCCCGTCGTTTATAACGGTGTGGACATGAACGAGCACACCCGCGACGTGATCATCATCGGCGGCGGCCCCGCCGGCTACACCGCAGCGCTCTACGCAGCGCGCGCGAACCTCAGTCCGCTCGTGATCGAGGGCTTCAGCTGGGGCGGCCAGCTGATGATCACGAGCGACGTCGAGAACTACCCCGGCTACCCCGACGGCGTGATGGGGCCGGAGATGATGGCCGAGTTCCGTCGCCAGGCGGAGCGCTTCGGCACCGAGTTCGTCACCGACGACGTGACCCGGGTCGACTTCTCCGAGCGGCCGTTCCGCATCTGGGTCGACACCGAGGAGTACACCGCCCGCACCGTGATCGTCGCCACGGGCGCGAGCGCGCGCTGGCTCGGGCTCGAGTCGGAGGAGCGGCTCAAAGGCCGCGGCGTCTCCGCGTGCGCGACCTGTGACGGCGCCTTCTTCCGCGACAAGCACATCTACGTCGTCGGCGGCGGCGACACTGCCTTCGAGGAAGCGCTCTTCCTCACCCGCTTCGGCTACAAGGTGACGCTCGTGCACCGTCGCCACGAGTTCCGCGCCTCGCAGATCATGGTCGAGCGCGCACGCGCGAACGAGAAGATCGAGCTCAAGACACCGTTCGCCGTCGAGGAGGTGCTCGGCGACCAGTCGATCTCGGGGCTGCGGCTCCGCAACACCGAGACCGACGAGCTCGAGGAGGTCGAGGCCGGCGCGCTCTTCATCGCGATCGGCCACGACCCGAACACCGCGCTCTTCGTCGACCACCTCGACCACGACGAGAACGGCTATCTCGTCACGCAGCCCGGCTCGACCGCGACGAACATCCCGGGCGTCTTCGCCGCGGGCGACGTCCAGGACCACATTTACCGCCAGGCGATCACCGCCGCGGGCAGCGGCTGCATGGCCGCCCTCGACGCGGAGCGCTTCCTGGCCGCCGAGGAGGGCCACGAGGGCACCGCGGCGACCGCGCCGCGGCCCGAGGCCGCAGAGGTCTAGCCCGCTCGACGTCGAATCGCGGCCCGTATGGCCGCGACGTGGATCGACCTGCTCGACCCGAGCCCCGACGAGCTGCGCGCGAAGGCGCCACGCGAGCTCGAGGAGACCGCGCTCGACCGGCTGCTTGCCCCGCCGGAGCACGAGGACGAGCCGCGCCCGACGCTCCAGGGGCACGGCGACTACGTCTTCGGCGTCTTCCTCGTCGCGGTCGCCGACCGGCAGGAGGACCACGTCTACTACCAGGAGATCGACGTCGTGCTCACCCACGACACGCTCCTTACCGTCCGCAAGACGCCGCCCGGCGGCAAGCCCGCCTGCGACGTCGACATCGTGAAGAAGAGCGTCAAGCCCGACGACTCGGCGGGGATGATGGCCTACCGCCTGATCGACGAGATCGCCGAGCGCTACCTCACGCTCGTCGACGACCTCGACGACGAGATCGACGAGCTCGAGGACCTCGTCGAGGAGCAGGCCGCCGGCAAGACGCGCGGACGGATCTCCTCGCTCCGCCACGACCTGCTCCACATCCGCCGCACCCTGACGCCGATGCGCGACACCGTCCGCCGCGTGATCGACAACACCGTCGAGGTCGAACGGGGAGACGAGGTCTTCCCGCACGAGGTCGAGGTCGCGTTCAACGCCGCGTACGACAAGTTCCTGCGCGCCTCCGACGGGCTCGACCTCGCGCGCGACCTGCTCGCAGGCGTCCGCGACTACAGCCAGGCGAAGATCGCGAACGACCAGAACGAGGTGATGAAGCGCCTGACCGTGGTCGCCTCCCTGCTCCTGCTCCCCACCTTCATCGTCGGCCTCTACGGCCAGAACTTCGCCGACATCCCCGAGCTCCGCTGGCACTACGGCTACGCCTTCAGCTGGGGACTGATCGTCGGCACCACGGTCCTCCAGCTCGCGTGGTTCCGCTGGAAGCACTGGTTCTGAGCCCAGCTACCCTCGGACCGTGCCGTACTTCATCTGCCCCAACTGCAAGGAGCGGTCGATCGACATCGACCGCAAGGAGGGGATGTTCGACGAGGCGGTCGCGTGCCACCGCTGCGGGTTCGGCTTCCTCTTCGAGCTGATGGACGACTACTACCCGGCGCCGACGACCGGCTTCGTCACGTGCGACCAGGAGGGGCGGATCCTCGCCGTCGGCCGCGGCGTCTTCGAGCTGAGCGGCTGGTCGGAGCCGGACGTGATCGGCGCGCACGTCGTCGACGCGTTCGGCCTGAGCGGCTTCGCGGAGGAGAAGAACCCGGTCGCGCTCGCGCTCGAGTGGGGAGTGCGCCGCCTGAACGAGCAGCTCTCGCTGCGCACCCGCAGCGGCAACGAGAAGCGCGTCACCGGCGACTTCTTCCCTGCGTACGACGACGACGGCGGCCTGCTCGTCGCGTTGACGCCCGCACAGAGTTAGCAACCGCCGTAGGGGTTTCGCCCGATGGGCCGCGCCCGGCGCCGCGCCCATCCATTGGGGCGAAAGGAGGCACCATGCGCATCCGCGAGGGTCTCCTCGCCATCGTCCCTACGGCGGCGGCAGCGTTGATCGTGGCCGGTTCGGCCTCGAGCGCTCCGCCGGGCGCTTCGTATCCGTGGGCGCAACCGGGCACCGCTCTCCCGACGGCGTGCTGCACGCAGGAGCCGTCGTGCGTCCCCGGGCCCGCGTCGGCCGCGACTCCCGTACCGGGGAGCTCGTACGACTGGACGCAGCCCGGAACCGCGGTCTCCCCCAACCCCGGCGCACAGCCGCCGGCCTGGATCCCGATCGCATCCGCGTGACACCTGCCCTCCCGTAGGGACGGGCGGCAGCGGCGGGGCCGGAGTGACAGGCCCCGCCGCTTCGCTACCCTTGCGCGCGGCGCCGACTGCGCACCGCAGAGCCGCCGGGCGATGGAGCTCCGCCCCGAACCGCCGACCGGCTGATGGCTCCTGCGACGAAAGGAGCAGTGCCGTGCGCACAATCGCCGCAATCGCCGTCGCCGGAGCGCTCGGCGCGCTGGCCCGCTACGGGCTCGACGGACTCGTCGCGCGCCGCGTCACCGGCGCCTTCCCGTGGGGGACGCTCGCCGTCAACGTCACCGGCGCGCTCGTGCTCGGCTTCGTCTTCACGGTGATGACGGAGCAGCTCACGACCGCGCCCTGGCTGCGCGCAGCCGTCACGATCGGCTTCCTCGGCGCGTACACGACCTTCTCGACGTGGACGCTGGAGACGTACCGGCTGCTCGAGGACGGCGCACTGGGCCTCGCCGCCGCGAACGCCCTGGTGAGCCTCGCGGCCGGGCTCGGCGCCGTCTACCTCGGTATCGTCGCCGGGAGGGCACTGTGAAGATCGAAGGCGAAGGCAAGCTGCTCCGGCTCTTCATCGGCGAGTCGGACACCTGGCACGGCAAGCCGCTCTACCAGGCGATCGTCGAGCGCGTCCGCGAGGAGGGCCTCGCCGGCGCGACCGTCATCCGCGGCATCGAAGGCTTCGGGGCGGACTCGCACCTGCACACGTCGCGGATCCTGCGCCTCTCGGAAGACCTGCCCGTCGTGATCGAGATCGTCGACACGCCCGAGCGGATCGACCAGATCGTGCCGGTGCTGGACGAGATGGTGTCGGAAGGGATGCTCACGCTCGAGCGCGTGCAGATCGTCTCGTACCGGTCGAGCCGCGACTAGCAGCAACAATGGAGACGTGGAGTCCCTACAGGGTCAGCTCCTGATCGCGTCGCCCGCGCTGCTCGATCCGAACTTCCGCCGCACGGTCGTGCTCGTGACCGAGCACAACGACGACGGCGCCGCCGGGCTCGTGCTCAACCGCCCGTCGCCGGTGCCGGTGGCCGAGGCGGTGCCCGCGCTGGAGGCGCTCGTCGAGGACGGCGAGCAGGTCTGGGTCGGCGGCCCCGTCCAGACCGACGCCGTGCTCGTGCTCGGCGAGTTCGAGGATCCCGACGACGCCGCGGTGCCGCTCTTCGGCGGACTCGGCTTCCCGTCGCTCGACGATCCGGACGAGATCGTTCCCGTGACGCGCAGGCGCCGCGTCTTCGCGGGCTTCGCGGGCTGGGGCGCCGGACAGCTCGAGGGCGAGCTGGAGCGCGACGACTGGATCCTCGAGCCGGCCGACGCCGACGACGCGTTCACCGACGCGCCGGAGGAGCTCTGGCGCGACGTCCTCCGCCGCAAGGGCGGCGTCTACGAGCTCGTGGCGCGGATGCCCGAGGATCCGTCGCTCAACTGAGCGACGTACGCCCGCGTCTTGATCGACACGAGACGCTCGCCCGGGCCGGCGAGCCTGCGGATCTCCGCTGCGATCCGCTCCTGCTCGGCTCGCGGCGCGTTGATCATCCCGCTGGTCGAGCCCGCCCACTCGACGAGCCGCTCCCCGGTCAGCGCGCGCTCCTGACGCGCGACGAGCTCCTCGACCGGGCCGAAGGCCGAGCCGTGCAGCGCCTCGGCCAGCGACGACTCGCGGGCGGCAGGCGGCCGATGCTCCGCGAGGAGCCGGTCGACCGCGGCGAGCAGCGGATCCTCCTCGTCCCAGACGTTCCAGAGCAGCGCGAGCCCGCCGCGGCGCAGGACGCGCGCCAGCTCCGGCAGCGCGAGCTCCAGGTCGAACCAGTGGAACGCCTGGCCGGCGGTGACCGCGTCGACCGACCCGTCCGGGAGCGGGATCGCCTCCGCTGTGCCGGCGAGCGCCTCCGCCTCCGGGACGACGCGCTCGAGGACGCCGCGCATCTCGTCGCCCGGCTCGACGGCGACGACCGCGAGCCCGCGCCGGACGAGCTGCCGCGTCAGCTTTCCGGTGCCTGCGCCCAGGTCGAGGACGCGGTCGCCGGGGCCGAGGCCGAGCCGGTCGACGAGCCAGTCGACGGCCTCCTCCGCGTACTCGGGCCGGGCGCGCTCGTACTGCTCGGAGACGGTCTCGAAGCTGCGCGCGTAGCGCGGGTCAGACACGGGACGACGGGCAGAGGTCGTTGACGACGCAGTCCTCGCAGCGAGGCCGGCGCGCGTCGCAGACGCGGCGGCCGTGCCAGATCAGCAGGTGCGGGAAGCGGCCCCAGTCCTCGCGCCGGACGAGCCGGACGAGGTCGCGCTCGATCTTCACCGGGTCGTCCTGCTTCGTGAAGCCGAGCCGCTGCGAGAGCCGCCGCACGTGGGTGTCGACGACGACGCCCTGCGGCTCTCCCAGCTCCGCGGCGACGACGTTCGCGGTCTTGCGCGCCACGCCCGGCAGCCGCAGCAGCTCCTCGAGCGTCCGCGGCACCTCGCCGTCGAACTCGTCGAGCAGCAGCCGCATCGTCCCCCGCAGCGACTTCGCCTTCTGACGGAAGAAGCCGGTCGCGAAGATGTCGCGCTCGAGCTCCTCCTGCGGGACGGCGAGATAGTCCTCGGGCCGGTGGTACTTCCGGAAGAGCTTCTCGGTGACGCGGTTGACGTTCACGTCGGTCGTCTGGGCGGAGAGCATCACGGAGACGAG
>DASZYW010000063.1:0-4352 GCA_035545195.1 Gaiellaceae bacterium | reverse complement strand
ACGGTCGAGCGCTTCGACGGCGCCTCCTGGCAGGTCGAGACGACGCTGCCCGAAGGGGCGCTGAACGCTCCCGCGGCGGTCGCCCTCGACGGCAAGCTCTACGTGATCGGCGGCTTCTCCGGGACGACGAACCTGCCGGTCGCCGACGTCCGCGTCTACGACCTCGCGACGAAGCAGTGGTCGGAGGCCGCGCCGCTGCCGGCGCCGCGCGGCGGCCAGGCCGCCGTCGTCCTCGACGGCAAGATCCACGTCTTCGGCGGCGGCAACTCCGTCTCCACGATCGCCGACCACTCGGTCTACGACCCGGGGACCGACACTTGGAGCGCCGCCGCGCCGCTCCCGCGCGCGGAGGGGAGTCCGGCGGGCGTCGCGTTCGGCGGCAAGCTCTACGCCATCGGCGGCCGCAGCGGCCTCTCCGACTACGGCGCCGTCTACGTCTACGACCCGCAGCGCGACCGCTGGAGCACGGCGCCGGCGATCCCGCCGCGCGGCACCGCGGGCGCGGCCGTCTACCGCGGCGCCGTCTACGTCTTCGGAGGCGAGTCGCAGCCGCGCCGCGCCGTGCTCGGCCAGGTCTACCGCCTGCGCAAGGGCGCAAAGGCGTGGGAGAAGGTGAGCGCGCTGCCGACGCCCCGCAACTACGCGCGCGCCGTCGTCTTCCGGGGCTCCGTCTACGTCGTCGGCGGCAGCCGGACGTTTGGCGACAGCCACGGCGCCGCCGGAAGCACGCTCGTCGAGCGCTTCTCGATTCGCTAGCCGAGCGCGCTGACGAACTCGTCGATCGTCAGCGCCGGCAGCGTCTCGATCCGTGTCGAGCCGCGGCCGCCGAGCGCGACCGAGACGCGCGCGACCGTCGCCGTGTCGGGCGCCTCGACGACGCTGACGAAGTCGAACTCGCCCAGCGTCGCCCACTGGTGCAGCACCTTCGCGCCGAGCTCCTCGACGTCGGCGTTGACGGCCTTCAGGCGGTCGGGGTTGCTCTTCAGCGTCTGGATCCCCTGCTGCGAGAGCCGGGAGAGGAGGATGTAGATGGGCATGCCGGGACCCTACGCGACCCGCGCGCTCTGATCCACGTACAGCAGCGCCGCGCCGACGAGCACGAGCGGCGAGAGCACGAGGTCGGCGAGCACCCCGGCGATCGACTGCCCCTGCCCGCCCGCGCTCGAGTGGAGCAGGACGATCAGCATCGTGCGCGTGACCGCGTAGACGATCACGAGCGCGGCGAGCCCGCCGATTGCGTGGGCGCGGTCGGCCGCGCCGAGCCGCCAGCCGCGGCGGAGCGAGTCGCGGAGGCCGAGGCCCTCCACGAGCGCGGCCGGGACGGCGAGCCCGACCAGCCCGAACCACGCGACGCCCGGCAGGACGTAGAGCCGGACGAGCACCGGGAACGGCAGGAAGAGGACGAGCGCCACCGCGTAGGCGCGCCAGCTCCACCGCGTCCCGAGCACGAGCGCACAGCCGCGCACGTAGACGGCGGAGAAGACCGGCGTGAAGGCCCAGAGGAGCAGCGTCTGCACCCCGATGCTGTGATGCAGCCCGGCGAGGTCGACGCCGGCGAACGCGACGCCGAGCGGGAGCACCGCCCAGAAGTGGGAGCCGTAGAACTGGATCGACTCCGCGACGACCTGCCCGACGGTGCGCTCCGCCGGCGGCAGCGCGGCTGGGCGCGACTCGGCCATGACCCGGGACGGTATCGGCGGCACGGTATCGTCGCGTTCCATGAGCTACGACGTCGTCCACGCCGCGGATCTCGTATGGGAGGAGCGCCCCGGCCACGAGGGCGAGGCTCCCCGCCGCGCCGCCGCGATCACCGACCCGGCCCGCATGACCGAGTCCCGCGCCCGCATGTGGCGCTATCCCGCCCACGTCCGCGGCCGCCGCCACCGGGACCCCGACCAGGAGGAGGTCTTCGTCCCGATCGTGGGGACGCTCACGATGCTCCTCGGCGAGCCGCCGGAGCGGCACGACGTCGAGCCGGGCGACGTGATCGTCGTCCACATCGGCACGCCGATGCAGGCGCGGAACGAGACCGACGAGGAGATCCTCTTCCTCGCCTACGGCGCCCCGCCGCAGTACGGGAACGCCGAGTTCCTAGAGGACGTCGAGACGGTCTAGCGTCGCGCGGAGCACGCCGAGCGCCTCCTCGAGCCGCCACTTCGCGCGGTCGGGCTCGTCCGGCGAGTTCGCGATCACGCGCAGCTCGACCGCGGGCACGCCCGCGAGCGCGCACGCGCGTAGGACGCCGAAGCCCTCCATCGCCTCGACCTCGCACGCGCCGGAGCCGCCGACCGCCGCCGAGGTGCCGATCGGCAGGACGAGCGCCTCGGGAAGCGCGGCGCGCAGGCGCTCCAGCAGGGTCGCATCCGGCTCGGCGCGGTCGATCACCGGGATCGCCGCCGAGATGTCCTCGTAGACGGCCGCCGAGCCGAGGACGACGGTCAGCGGCGCGAGCGTCCGCGAGCCGGCGAGGCCGACGTGGAGCACGGCGTCGGGCCGGGACGCCGCGAGCGCCGCTGCGACGCGCGCGGCCGCCTCGACCGGGCCGACGCCGCAGACCAGGCTCTCGCCGGGCGCGCCCTCGAGCTCCCGTTGCGTCGCTGCGACGACGAGCATCACGCCGCCGCGGAGGCCGGGACGGCGGCGCGCTCGAAGCGCAGCGCTCCGTCCTCGCCCGCGTCGACGAGGATCGTGTCCCCGTCGGCGAAGTCGCCCTCGAGCAGCCGCAGCGCGAGCGGGTTCTCGACCAGCCGCTGGATCGCCCGCTTGAGCGGCCGCGCGCCGTACGCGGGATCCCACCCCGCCTCGGCGAGCGCCTCCTTCGCGCCCGGGGTCAGCTCGAGCTCGATCCGCCGCTCGGCCAGCCGCTCGCGCAAGCGCGCCAGCTGCAGCTCGACGATCTCGCCGATCTGCTCGCGCGAGAGCGCCTGGAACTCGACGATCTCGTCGATCCGGTTCAGGAACTCCGGCCGGAACACCTCGCGCAGCGCGTCCGCCGAGCGCACGTTCGAGGTCATGATCAGGACGGTGTTGCGGAAGTCGACCGTGCGGCCCTGGCCGTCGGTGAGGCGGCCGTCGTCGAGCACCTGCAGGAGCACGTCGAAGACCTCGGCGTGCGCCTTCTCGATCTCGTCGAGCAGGATCACGGAGTAGGGCCGCCGCCGGACCGCCTCGGTCAGCTGACCGCCCTCGTCGTAGCCGACGTAGCCGGGCGGCGCGCCGATCAGCCGCGCGACGGTGTGCCGCTCCTGGTACTCCGACATGTCGAGCCGGACGAGCGCGCGCTCGTCGTCGAACATGAACTCGGCCAGCGCCCGCGCCAGCTCGGTCTTGCCGACGCCGGTCCGGCCGAGGAAGACGAACGAGCCGATCGGCCGGTCCGGGTCCTGCAGGCCGGTGCGCGAGCGGCGCAGCGCGTTCGCGACCGCCTCCACCGCCTCGTCCTGGCCGACGACGCGCTGGTGCAGTCGCTCCTCCATCTGGATCAGCTTCTCGGTCTCGCCCTCGAGCAGCCGGTCGACGGGGATGCCGGTCCAGCGCGCGACGACGGCGGCGACGTCGTCCTCGTCGACCTCCTCCTTGACCATCGACTCGGCCTCGGCGTCGTCGCGCTCGGCGAGCTCCTTCTCCAGCGCGGGCAGCTCCCCGTATCGGATCTCGGCGACGCGCTGCAGGTCGCCGGCGCGCTCGGCGCGCTCGGCCTCCATGCGCAGCTCGTCGATCCGGCGCGTGATCTCCTTGACGCGCTCGAGCGCCTCCTTCTCCTTGGCCCAGCGGGCGGCGAGCGCGTTGCGCACCTCCTGCGCCTCGGCGAGCTCGCGCTCGACCGGGCCGCGCACCTCGTCCGACTCCTTCGCCATCGCGGCGAGCTCGATCTCGAGCTGGCGCACGCGCCGGTCGGCCTCGTCGAGCTCGATCGGCGACGAGTCGATCTCCATCCGCAGCCGCGACGCCGCCTCGTCGACCAGGTCGATCGCCTTGTCGGGGAGGAAGCGGTCGGCGATGTAGCGGTGCGAGAGCACGGCGGCGGCGACGAGCGCGGCGTCGCGGATGCGGACGCCGTGGTGCGCCTCGTAGCGCTCCTTCAGCCCGCGCAGGATCGCGATCGTGTCCGCGACCGACGGCTCGCCGACGAACACCGGCTGGAAGCGCCGCTCCAGCGCGGCGTCCTTCTCGATGTGCTTGCGGTACTCGTCGAGCGTGGTCGCGCCGATGCAGCGCAGCTCGCCGCGCGCGAGCATCGGCTTGAGCATGTTCGCCGCGTCGACGGCGCCCTCCGCCGCGCCGGCGCCGACGATCGTGTGCAGCTCGTCGATGAAGAGGATCAGCTCGCCCTCGGCGTTGCGGATCTCCTC
>DASZYW010000062.1:0-1668 GCA_035545195.1 Gaiellaceae bacterium | reverse complement strand
CTTGCGCAGCGGGTGCCCCTCCCAGTCGTCGTCCATGATCAGGCGGGCGAGGTTGGGGTGGCCCTCGAAGCGGATCCCCATCAGGTCGTACTGCTCGCGCTCGTGCCAGTCGCAGGTCGGCCAGACCGAGACGACGCTCGGCACCGGCTCCTCGTCGTCGACCCAGCACTGGATCCGGAGCCGCGGCGCGCCGTGTGCGAGGGCGAGCAGGTGGTAGCTGACCGAGAAGCGCTTCGGCTTCGGCGCCGGCACCGTCTGCAGGCCCTGCGTCATCGGGAAGTTGAGGTCGCGGCCGCTCGCCGTGCCGACGTAGCCGGAGACGCCCTTGTGCGCCCAGCCGAGGTAGTCGGTCGCCACGACGTCGACGCACATGGCGAACCCGAGCCGGTCGCGCGCGAACTCGCAGGCCTCGCGGAGCCGGGCCGTCTCGACGACGACCGTCGGCATGTCCGCGCCCTCGCGCTGCGAGACGAAGCCCGGGATCTCGTCGAGCTTGGTCACGACGCGACCTGCTTGCGCTCGTACGCCGGCGGCACGCCCGCGAGGTGCGCCTCGTGCAGGCGGATGATCCCCTCCATCAGCGCCTCGGGCCGCGGCGGGCAGAACGGCACGTAGATGTCCACCGGGACGATCCGGTCGACGCCCTGGAGGATCGTGTAGTTGTTGAACATCCCGCCGGAGCTCGCGCACGCGCCCATCGCGATCACCCACTTCGGCTCGACCATCTGGTCGTAGATCTGGCGCAGCGGCGCGGCCATCTTGTGCGCGACCCGGCCGGAGACGATCAACAGGTCGGCCTGGCGCGGCGAGGAGCGGAACGCCTCCATCCCGAAGCGCGCGATGTCGTAGCGCGCGGAGACGATCGACATCATCTCGATCGCGCAGCAGGCGAGCCCGAACGTGTCCGGCCACATCGACTTCGTCTGCGCCCAGCGCACGGCCTTCTCGAGCGTCGTCAGCCCGAGCGCCTGCTCCAGCTCGTCCGCCGTCATCTCCTGCTCGAAGCGCGACGGCCCCTTCGTCGGCCAGAGCAGCCGCTCCGACTGGAGGCCGTGGTCGCGCAGGCGGGTCGGCTCGTCAGCCACGGCGCATCACCACTCCAAGGCGCCCTTGCGCCAGATGTACACGTAGGCGACGAGCAGGATCAGGATGAAGAACGCGAACTCGCTGAAGCCGAACCAGCCGAGCGCGTGCAGCTGCACGGCGAGCGGGTACAGGAACACGATCTCGATGTCGAAGACGATGAAGAGCATCGCGGTCAGGTAGAAGCTGACGGTGAACTTCTGCCGGCGCATCGGGCCGCGCGAGACGCCCGACTCGAACGGCACCGTGCGCGCGCGCGTCCGCCGCGCAGGACGCTGCGCGAAGGCGAAGGACATGACGATCATCGAGGCCGGGATCGCCAGGGCCATCAGCCCGTAGATGAGGAACGGCAGCCAGTCGTGGAGCATCGCGGCCGGGTGACGTTATCAACTTCCGTCCGACGCACTTGCTACTAGGGAAACCCTGTTTGCAAGCGTGAGCCGGGTGTCACAAAGTCGGTGTCCGGGTAACCGGGGACCACGTTGCTAGCATGAGCCGCATGGAGATCCAGGAGCGCACCGACAGCATCGTCTCGCTGACGTCCGCGGCGGCGGCGAAGATCCAGGCCCTGATGGAGCAGGAGAC
>DASZYW010000061.1:0-8693 GCA_035545195.1 Gaiellaceae bacterium | reverse complement strand
CCGGTGCTGCTCAAGGCCGCGGCCGGCGGCGGCGGGAAGGGCATGCGCCTCGTCACCGCGCCCGGCGACCTCCACGACGCGTTTCAGCGCGCCGCGGCCGAGGCCCACGCGGCGTTCGGCGACGGCTCCCTCTACGTCGAGAAGGCGATCTCCCCGGCGCGGCACGTCGAGATCCAGGTGATGTGCGACAGCCACGGCACCGTCCTCACCTGCGGCGAGCGCGAGTGCTCGATCCAGCGCCGCCACCAGAAGCTGATCGAGGAGTCGCCGTCGCCGGCGCTGACCCCCGAACGGCGCGAGGAGATGGAGGACGCCGCCGAGCGCGCGTGCCGCCACATCGGCTACCGCAACGCCGGCACCTTCGAGTTCCTCGTCGGCCCGGACGGCTCGTTCTCGTTCATCGAGCTGAACGCGCGGCTCCAGGTCGAGCACCCCGTCACAGAGCTCGTCACCTCGATGGACCTCGTGCGGACGCAGATCCGCGTCGCCGCGGGCGAGAGGCTCGAGCACGGCGGCCGCGCCTCGCGCGCCGGCCACGCGATCGAGGTGCGTATCAACGCCGAGGACCCGCGCGAGGACTTCCGGCCCTCGCCGGGGACGCTGACGCGGTTCCGGCCGCCGCTCGGGCCGGGCGTCCGGGTGGACACGTTCGTCGAGGAGGGCACGACGATCACGCCGTACTACGACTCGATGATCGCGAAGCTGGTCGTCCGCGACAACAACCGCCACCTCGCGATCGAGCGGGCGCGGCGGGCGCTGCGCGAGTTCGAGATCGCGGGCGTCGCGACGACGCGCGACGTCCTCTACGAGATCCTCGGCAGCGACGAGTTCCGGAGCGGGGAGTACTCGACCTCGTTCCTCGACGAGGCGGGCTCCAGGCTGCCTGCGCTGGCGGGAGCGGTCGCGTGAGCCCGGTGCTCGCCCAGGACGGCGGCGGCAGCGTCTCGATCGCCGACGCGGCGCTCGCGCAGGTCGTCGCGCAGGCGGTGGAGTCGGTGGAGGGCGCGAGGCTCCTCGGCGGCCGGCGCAGGACGGAGCTCGAGCTCGCGCGCGGCCGGGCGCGAGCGTCGCTGACCCTGGCGATCGGGTACGGGCGCGTGCTCCCCGAGGTCGCGGGCGCCGTGCAGGAGCGCGTCGCGGAGGCGCTGCGCGGGATGTGCGGCGTCGAGGTGACGGCGGTGGACGTGACCGTCGAGGAGCTGGACCGGTGACGCCGTCTCCCGCGATCAGCCGCCGCGAGGCGCGCCGCGCGGCCGTCTTCCTCCTCTACCAGTGGGACGTGACCGGGCAGCCGCTCGGCTCGCTCTACGAGGAGGTGCTGGACGACTACTCGCGGCGGCTCGCGGAGAGCGTCGCGGCGCGGGCGGAGGAGCTGGACGCGCGCATCACAGAGGCGACCGAGGACTGGACGGCCGACCGGCTCGGCGCGGTCGAGCGGAACGTCCTGCGCGTCGCGCTGGAGGAGCTGGACGAGGGCGCGGTGCCGGTCGAGGTCGTCCTGGACGAGGCGGTGACGCTCGCGAAGCGCTACGCCTCCGACGACGCCGGCAGGCTCGTGAACGGCATCCTGGGACGCATCGTGAGGGAGAGAGATGGCAGCTGAGGACTCGCTCGGGAAGGCCGAGGCGCTGCTCGCGCGGCTCGAGGCGGCGCGCGCCGAGCTCGAGCGGCTGGCCGAGACCGAGGGCGGCTCGCCCGAGCGTGCGCTGGAGCTGCTCGGCGAGCTGTCCGAGCTGGCGAAGGCGGTCGAGGAGGAGCTGGAGCGCGCGCAGCGCGAGGCCGAGCGCGAGGGGCCGGATGCACAGCCCTGACCAGCTGCGCGAGCGCGTCGAGGAGGCGCTGGACTCGCTCGAGCTCTGGCCGGAGCTGCACGGGCAGGCGATCTCGGCGCGCTACGCGCTCGAGATGGGCGGCAAGCGCGTGCGGCCGGTGATCTCGCTCGCGGTCGGCGAGGCGCTCGGCGCGCCGGTCGAGCAGGTGATGCCGGCGGCGCTCGCGATCGAGCTCGTCCACAACTTCTCGCTCGTCCACGACGACCTGCCCGAGATGGACAACGACGCGGAGCGGCGCGGCAAGCCGAGCGTCTGGGCCGAGTTCGGAGAGGGGACGGCGCTGCTCGCGGGCGACGCGCTCGTCGCTGAGGCGTTCCGGCTCGCGTGCCGCTATCCGTCCTCGGACGTCGCGCGCGAGCTCGCCGAGGTGACGCTCGGGATGATCGGCGGCCAGTTCCTGGACACGATGGTTCCCGACAGCGACCTCGCGCTCGTGCACCGGCTGAAGACCGGGCGCCTCTTCTCCGGCTCGGTGACGATGGCGCTGTGGGCGGCGGAGCTGCCGTTCGAGCGGCAGGAGCCGTGGCGGCGGTTCGCGGAGGAGCTCGGGCTGCTCTTCCAGATCGTCGACGACATCCTCGACCAGGACGGCTACGTCCTGATCCACGGCCTCGACGGCGCCCGGCGCCACGCCGACGACGCCGCCGAGCGGGCGCGCGGCCGGCTGGACGACGTCGACGCCGACACGACGGTGCTGCGCGAGATCGTGGACGGCCTCGCGGTCCGCACCGCGTGACCCGTCCGTCGGGCGAGCAGTTCGAGCTGCGGGCGGGCCGGCACCGCGTCGTCGTGGTGGAGGCCGGCGGCGGGATCCGCGAGTGGGAGGGGGTCCTGCTCGGCTACGGCGAGGACGAGATGTGCTCCTCCGGGCGCGGCCAGGTGCTCGCGCCGTGGCCGAACCGGATCGAGGGAGGCCGCTACGGATGGGACGGCGCCGAGCTGCAGCTGGCGCTGACCGAGCCCACGGCGGGCAACGCGATCCACGGGCTCGTGCGCTGGGCGGACTGGCGCGCGACGCACCGGGAGGAGGCGCGCGTCGTCGTCGCACACACGCTCCGCCCGCAGCCCGGCTACCCGTTCACGCTGCGGCTCGCGGTCGACTACCGGCTCTCCGCCGAGGGCCTGCGCGTGCGGCTGCTGGCCGAGAACGCGAGCGAGCGTGCGTGTCCGTTCGGCGCGGGCTTCCATCCCTACGTCTTCGCCCCGGACGGAGTGGACGCGCTCGAGCTGGACGGCGAGCCGGTCGGCGCCCGAAAGCTCGACGACGCCGAGCGCCGCCCGGGCGGCTGGCGCATCCGCGCGGGCGACGTGACGGTGTGGGCGGACGAGTCGTGGCCGTGGGCGCAGATCTTCACCGGCGACCTTCCCGACGTCGGCCGCCGCGGGCTCGCGATCGAGCCGATGACGTGCCCGCCGCAGGCCTTCCGCACCGGCGAGGACGTGATCCGGCTCGAGCCGGGAGACCGCTGGAGCGGCGAGTGGGGGATCGAGGCCTGAAGAAGCGGCTGGACGTCCTGCTGGTCGAGCGCGGGCTCGCGGAGACGCGGGCGCAGGCGCAGGCGCTCGTGATGGCGGGGCTCGTGCCCGGCTACGAGAAGGCAGGCCAGCAGGTCGACGAGAACGCGGAGCTCGCGGTCGAGCGCGGCCCGCAGTACGTGTCGCGCGGCGGCGAGAAGCTCGCGCATGCGCTCGACGCGTTCGGCCTCTCGCCGGCGGGGCTCGACTGCCTCGACGTCGGCGCCTCCACCGGCGGCTTCACGGATGTTCTCCTGCAGCGGGGCGCCGCACGTGTCGTCGCGCTCGACGTCGGCCACGGGCAGCTGCACCCGCGCCTGCGCGACGACCCGCGCGTGACCGTGCTCGAGCGGGTGAACGCTCGCGCGCTGGAGTGGCTCCCGTTCCCGCCGCAGCTCGTCACCTGCGACGTCTCCTTCATCTCGGTGCGCACGGCGCTGCCGCCCGCGCTCGGTCTCGCCGCGCCCGGCTGGCAGGCGGTCGTGCTCGTCAAGCCGCAGTTCGAGGCGGGCCGGAAGGACGCGCGGGGCGGCGTCGTCCGCGACGACGAGGTGCGCCGCCGCGTCGTCCGCGAGGTGGCCGAGGCGGCTCTCGGCTGGGGGGCGAGCACCGCCGGAGTCGTAGACTCGGGTCTGCCCGGCCCGAAAGGGAACCGGGAGCTGTTCCTCCATCTCGTGCAGAGCGACCGACCCACGCTTCCCGATGACCTCGACGAGCGCCTCGACGCAGCCCTCGCAGCCGGTTGAGACCGTCGCCGTGGTCGGCCACGGCCGGCTCGACGTGCACGAGGCGGAGGCGCGCGTGGCCGCGGTCGCGGCCGCTGCAGGCGTGTCCGTGGTGGAGGAGCCGGAGCAGGCGCAGCTCGCGGTCGCCCTCGGCGGCGACGGCACGATCCTGCGCACGCTCGCGCGCCTCCTCGGCACCGACGTCCCCGTCCTGGGCGTCAACTTCGGCCGCGTCGGCTTCCTCGCCTCGATCGAGCCGGAGCGGCTGGAGGACGACCTGCGCCGCGTGTTCGCGGGCGAGTACCGGGTGCTGGAGCAGCCGACGGTCGCGGCGCGGCTCGACGGCCAGGAGTTCGTGGCGGTCAACGACGTGGTCGCCACGAGTGCGACGCTGGGGCGGATGGTCGAGCTCTCGTGGGCGGTCGCCGGCGAGGATCTCGGCGTCATCCCCTGCGACGGGATGATCTGCGCGACGCCCTCCGGCTCGACCGCGTACAACCTCTCGAACGGCGGCCCGGTGCTCGTGCGCGGCCTCGACGCGATGGCGATCACGTTCATCGCGCCGCACTCGCTGCACGCGCGCCCGCTCGTCGTTCCGCGCGGCGCCGAGGTGACCGTGCGCAACGTCACGCCCGGCGTCGGCGCCGCGGTGCTCGTGGACGGCCACCGCAGCGGCGAGCTCCAGCCCGACGCGCGGCTGTCGATCAGCCTCGGCGGCGAGCGCAGCCTGCTCGCGACGCTGCCGGAGACGAGCTTCTTCGCGCGCTACCGCGAGGTCTTCACCTCGCACCCGTAGCCGAAAGAGCCAATGGGCGGCGTCGGATGCCGCGCGTACGATCGTTCGCGTGCTGCGCCGTCTCCGCATCGAGAACCTCGTCCTGATCCGGGAGGCCGAGCTGGAGCTCGCGCCCGGGTTGAACGCGATCACGGGCGAGACGGGCGCGGGCAAGACGATCCTCGCCCAGGCGGTCGGGCTTCTGCTCGGGAACAAGGGCGACGACCTGCTCGTCGGTCCGGCGGGCGAGGAGGCGTACGTCGAGGCGGAGCTCGACCTGCCCGAGGAGCTCGACGAGCTCGCCGAGCTGAGGCCGGAGGACGAGGACGCGCTGCTCGCGGCGCGGCGCGTCTTCGCGGACGGGCGCACGCGCGCCTACGCGTGGGGCCGCGCCGCCGCTCGCGAGGACGTCGCCGCCGCGGTCGAGCGCACGATCGCGATGTCGGGCCAGTTCGAGCAGCGCAGGCTCGCGCGGCCGTCCTACCAGCTCGAGGTGCTCGACCGCTTCTGCGGCGAGGAGCAGCTGCGCCGCCGCGCCGCGATGCGCGAGGCGTGGCGGGAGCTGCAGGCGGCGCGCAAGCGGCACGAGGAGCTGACCGCGAACGCGGCGCTCGCCGAGGCGCGGCTCGCGGAGCTGCGTGCGCTCGCCGAGGACACGGCCGGGATGGAGGAGGGCGACGAGGAGCGGCTCCGCGCCGAGCGCGAGCGCCTGCGTCACGTCGCCGAGCTGGCGGAGGGCGCCGCCGCCGCGGCCGCCGCTCTCGCCCCCGACGACGGCGAGGGCGCCTCGGGTCTCGTCGCGCTCGCCGAGCGCGCGGTCGCCCCGCTCGAGCGTCTCGCTCCGGAGCTCCAGCGTGCCGGCGACGAGCTGCGCGACCTGGAGCTGCGCCTGCGCGAGACGGCCTCCGACCTGCACGCGTTCCTCGCCTCGCTGGAGGCCGAGCCCGGGCAGCTGGAGCAGCTGGAGGCGGAGCTCGACCGGATCGCCGAGGCGAAGCGCCGCTTCCGCTGCCAGACCTACGAGGAGCTGCTCGCCCGCGCCGCCGAGGCCGACGCCGAGCTGTCCGCGCTCGCGGACGGCGCCGACCCGGCGGAGGTCGCCGCGCGGGAGCTGGCCGCCGCCGAGGAGCGTGTGCACGCGGTGGCGCTCGAGCTGCGCGCCGAGCGCAACGCGGCTGCGCCTGCGTTCGCCGACGCGGTCGCCGCCGAGCTGCACGACGTCGGCATGGGGGAGGGCGAGTTCGTCTGCGAGCTGCGCGAGCGCGGCGAGCCGGGCGCGAGCGGCGCCGACGACGCCGTCTTCCTCGTCCGTCCAAACGCCGGGATGCCGTTCGCGCCGGTCGCCGAGACCGCGTCCGGCGGCGAGCTCTCCCGGATCGCGCTCGCGATCGCCGCCGTGACGGGCGGGGAGACGCTCGTCTTCGACGAGATCGACGCCGGCATCGGCGGCGAGACCGCGAACGCCGTCGGCCGCGTGCTCAAGCGCCTCTCCGAGCGGGCGCAGGTGATCACGATCACGCATCTGCCGCAGATCGCCGCGCTCGCCGACCGGCACTTCCGCGTCGAAAAGATCCCGGGCGACCCGACGCACACGAGGATCGAGCGCCTCGGCGACGACGAGCGCAAGGCCGAGCTGGAGCGGATGCTCGGCGGCCAGGAGTTCCTTGCCACGGTACGCAGCTGACCGCGTCCTGCTCGCCCCGCTCGAGGACGTCTGGGCGTTCCTGGCCGAGCCGTTCCACCTCTCCGACTGGTGGCCGGGGATCGCGGGCGTCCAGCCCGACCGGCGCGGGCTCGCTCCCGGCGCCCGCTGGCAGCTGCAGTCGGGGGCGCAGCCGACGTTCGGCCTGGCGCTCCTGCGCCGTCCCGGAGCGGCCGGCACGCTGATCGTGATCGACGTGCAGCAGGGCCGCCGCCTCGCGTTCCACCTCTCCGGCGAGCACCTCGACGTCGAGCTGGAGCTCGAGGGCGTCGCGCCCGACCGCACCCGCGTCTCGCTGCTCGTCGAGGGGCCGTGGGGCGCGCTCTCGCGGTCGCTGCCGAGCCGCGCGCTCGCCAATCTCTACGACCTCGTGCAGACCGCGGCCGGGATGTAGTCCTGACGGGCTGCTACCCTCGAATCCCGTGAGCGCACGGGACCCGAAGTACGTCTTCGTCACAGGTGGAGTCGTCTCGGCGCTCGGGAAGGGAATCGTCGCCGCCTCGCTCGGTCGCCTGCTCAAGGCGCGCGGGTTGCGGGTCCAGCTGCAGAAGTTCGATCCGTACCTGAACGTCGACCCGGGGACGATGAGCCCGTTCCAGCACGGCGAGGTGTTCGTGACCGAGGACGGCGCGGAGACCGACCTCGACATCGGCCACTACGAGCGGTTCGTCGACGAGAACTTCCTCCGCAACGCGAGCCACAGCGCGGGCGCGATCTGGGACACGGTGTTGCGCAAGGAGCGCAAGGGCGACTTCCTCGGCGCGACCGTGCAGGTGATTCCTCACATCACGAACGAGATCAAGGCGCGGATCCGGCGCGCGGCGGAGGCGAGCCCGACCGACGTCGTGATCTCGGAGATCGGCGGCACCGTCGGCGACATCGAGTCGCTGCCGTTCCTGGAGGCGATCCGCCAGTTCCGGCGCGAGGTCGGCCCCGAGAACGTCGTCTACGTCCACGTCACGCTCGTCCCGTTCATCGAGGCGGCCGGCGAGCTGAAGACGAAGCCGACGCAGCACTCGGTCAACGAGCTGCGCCGGATCGGTATCCACCCGGACGTCGTTGTCTGCCGCTCGCACGAGGAGCTCTCGCGCGACATCCGCGACAAGATCGCGCTCTTCGCCGACGTCGACCCGGGCGCGGTGATCGCGAGCCCGGACGTCCCGGATGTCTATCTCGTGCCGCGCGTGCTGCGCGAGGAGGGGCTCGACCGGCTGGTCGGCGAGAAGCTGGGGCTCGGCCTCGGCGAGCCGGACCTCCGCGACTGGGACGAGCTGCTGTCGCGGATCGACCGGCGCCGCGAGACCGTCTCGATCGCGCTCGTGGGCAAGTACGTGAAGCTCCGCGACGCCTATCTCTCCGTGCACGAGGCGCTCAAGCACGCGGGTCTCCACCACGGCTGCGACGTCGACGTCACCTGGGTCGACGCCGAGAACATGTCGTACGAGGAGACGGCGGAGCTGCTGGAGGGCGTCGACGGGGTGCTCGTCCCGGGCGGCTTCGGCTCGCGCGGCTGGGAGGGGAAGATCCTCGCCTGCCGCGTCGCCCGCGAGCGGCGGATCCCGTACCTCGGCATCTGTCTCGGGATGCACGTGGCCGTGTCGGAGTTCGCCCGCCACGTGGTCGGGCTCGAGGGCGCGAACTCGACGGAGATGGACCCGGAGACCCCGTATCCGGTGATCGACCTGCTCCCGGAGCAGAAAGGGATCGAGGACCTGGGCGGGACAATGCGGCTGGGCGCGCAGGCGGTCGAGGTGGCCGAGGGCACGCGGGCGCGCGAGCTGTACGGCGACTCGACGATCCACGAGCGCCACCGCCACCGCTACGAGGTCAACAACGCGTATCGCGAGCAGCTCGTCGAGCACGGGCTGGTGGTGAGCGGCACGTTCCAGGAGGGGCGGCTCGTGGAGATCGTGGAGCTGCCCGAGCACCCGTGGTTCGTGGCGAGCCAGTTCCACCCGGAGTTCAAGTCGCGCCCGACGCGTCCGGCGCCGCTCTTCCGCGGCTTCGTCGGCGCGGCGCTCGACCGGGCGCGCGAGCGTGCCGGCGCTCACGTCGCCGCCTAGCGCCTAGGATCGCGGCGTGTCCGACGTCGTCGACCTCTTCGTCGAGCTCGCCGCGCTGCCGACGCCGCCGGGCGAGGAGAG
>DASZYW010000060.1:0-9481 GCA_035545195.1 Gaiellaceae bacterium | reverse complement strand
CGCGAACACCGCCAGCGCGAGCCCGAGCGCGGCGACCGCGGCTCGCTCCTCCGGCGCGGCGGCGCGGCGCGCGCGCACGATCCCGGCCGCGGCGGCGGCGATCGCGCCGAGGTAGAGCAGGAGACCGGGCAGGCCGAGCTCGCCGAGCATCTGCAGTGGCGTGTTGTGCGGCTCGTCGGTCGTGACGAGCGAGCTCTGGCGCAGGCGCAGGTCGGTGACGTGGAAGGTGCCCGCGCCGGTGCCGAGCGCGGGATGGTCGGTGAACGCCGTCCACTCCTCCTGCCACCAGCGCCAGCGGTTGCCGGAGTTGAAGCTGGCGACGTTGCTGCTCTCCGAGCCGATCTGGCTCGTGACCGGGTTCGCGAAGCCGTGCCAGAGCCGCTGCGCGAACACGCCCGCGAGGACGACGACCGCCACCGCCGCGACGACGCCCGCGCGCGCCGCCCAGCGCTCGCTCGCCGCCGGCAGCCGCAGCCGGGGCGCGAGGAACGCGACGAGCGCGGTGGCGGCGAGCACCAGCACGGCGAAGATCAACCCGTCGCGCCAGCGCACGTGCTCCGGCTCCCCGTCCGACGTGATCCCCGGCAGCGCGAGCGCGACGCCGAAGAGCGCGAGCCCCACGCCGCCGCCGACCGCGAGCTCGCCGAGGCTCCGCACGCGCTCCCGGTCGAGCAGGAGCCAGGCGACCCCCGCGAGCAGCGCGAGCGCGATCCCGACGCGCGAGTACGTCAGCAACGTGACGAGCGTCGCGGCGAAGAGGAGCACCGCGCCCGCGCGACCCCTGAGCCAGAGCGCCAGCGGCACGCCGGCGGCGCCGAGCAGCCCGAGCTCGTTCCAGTAGTCGAGCGGCGAGCGCAGCCGCGCGATCCGCCCGTAGTCGGAGTAGAGCGGCGGGACGCATTTCGCCAGCAGCGCCCACCCGAAGAGCGCGGCGAGCAGCACGGCCGCAACGCGCGCGACCGTCGAGGGCCGGGCCGCGAGCGCCGTCCCCGCCACCGCGAAGGCGGCGTAGACGAGCACCCGGTTCGTCGCCTGCCACGAGCTGTCGGGCGAGAGCGACCAGACGGTCGACGCTCCGGTCCAGACGACGAGCCCGAGCAGGCAGCCGAGGAAGAGCGCGCCCGCCCGGCCGGTCGCGACGCCGCGCACCGCCGCGACGAGCGCCGCCAGCACGAGCGCGAGGCCGCCGATCCAGACGAGCCGGGAGACGTCGCTCCCGTTCGCGAGGAAGAGAGCGCAGAAGGCGACCGCGGAGGCGGTGAGACCAGCGGCCCCCGCTCGTTCTCCCGCGATGCGCACCGCCGGTGACGCTAGCATCGGCGGAGACGCCGCCGGACTCGGCTCACAAACGGTTTACACCCCGCTAATCGCGCTCACACCGGCGGAATCGAGACTGCAGGAGGTGGTCCCGCCTGATCATGTTTGAACCGGGCGAGGACGATGCATAGCGAGGGAGGCGTGGAGAGAATCGGACTGAATCGGTGGGGCGCTCTGGGGCTCCTGGCGGCGCTCGCCGTGACGTTCGCCCTCGCAGCCGGCGTTCCGCGCGCCGCAGCCTCGCCGTCCTCGCTCTCCGAGGCGACGTCCACCTGCTGGAAGGACGTGATCAACGACTGGCTCGCGCACTCGCCGAACGTCGTCGGCACCTACCCGATCGCCTGTTACACGCAGGCGATCCAGCACCTCGACAGCTACGCCGACATCCAGGGCTACTCGAACGCGCCGCAGGACATCCGCCGCGCGCTGCTCGCAGCGCTGCGCAACCAGGGCAGCGGCCCGACCAGCGGCGGCAGCAACGGGAGCAACGGCAACGACAACTCGAGCGGCCCGACCGCGTCCGGCCACAACGACCCGGGCGACGGCGGCGGCACCGGCTTCATCACGAACCTCTTCAACAAGGTCGGCCCCGGCAACGCGCAGTCCGTCCCGCTGCCGCTGCTCGTGCTCGGCGGCCTCGCGCTCGTCCTGCTGCTCGGCGCGCTCGGGACGTACGTCGCGAAGCGGGTCCAGGAGCGGCGCATCGCGCCCGCCCCCGCCCGCAGGCCCTAGCTCCCCGGCTCCGTCCGAACCGGGGTCTACTCTCCGGTCCCCCGCTGGCCAGAGGCGTTCCGGCGGGCCCGGTAGACCAGAGCGCCGAAGCTAGAGTTCGGGGAGGGAAAGATGGCGAGCGTCGAGCAGGTTCAGAGCGCGGATCAGACGGCCGACGAGGTCGTGAACACGGTCGTCGAGGAGGGCGCGCGGCTCGGCGTCAAGCGCTACTTCACGATTCCGGGACGGGACCCGTTCGACGAGATCGAGTGGGAGACGCGCGACGCGCTCATCCCGGGCCGCAACGGCCCGGCGTTCGAGCAGCGCGGCGTCGAGTTCCCGAAGTTCTGGTCGCAGACCGCGACGAACATCGTCGCCCAGAAGTACTTCCGCGGCCGGCTCAGCTCCCCGGAGCGCGAGTCGAGCGTCAAGCAGATGGTCGGCCGCGTCGTCGACACCGCCGTCGCGTGGGGCACGCAGGGCGGCTACTTCGCCGACGACGAGGAGCGCGACACCTTCGAGGCCGAGCTGAAGGCGATCCTGGTCAACCAATACGCCTCGTTCAACTCGCCGGTCTGGTTCAACGTCGGCTTCGAGGAGAAGCCGCAGTGCTCCGCCTGCTTCATCCTCTCGATCGAGGACTCGATGGAGGCGATCCTGGACTGGATCCGCCGCGAGGGCGTGATCTTCCGGGGCGGCTCCGGCTCGGGCGTCAACCTCTCCCGGCTGCGCTCGTCGAAGGAGCAGCTGTCGAAGGGCGGCTACGCCTCCGGCCCGGTCTCGTTCATGCGCGGCGCCGACGCCTCCGCCGGCACGATCAAGTCGGGCGGCAAGACGCGGCGCGCCGCGAAGATGGTCGTCCTCGACGTCGACCACCCGGACATCGAGGAGTTCGTCTGGTGCAAGGCCAAGGAGGAGCGCAAGGCGCGCGTCCTCGAGTCGGCCGGCTACGACATGTCGCTCGACTCGCCCGACTGGGCGTCGATCCAGTACCAGAACGCCAACAACTCGGTCCGCGTCAGCGACGCCTTCATGGAGGCCGCGACGAACGGCGAGGAGTTCAACCTGACCGCCCGCACCGACGGCGCCGTGGTCGACTCGGTCGACGCGCGCGACCTGCTCCGCCAGATCGCGGCGGCCGCGTGGGAGTGCGCCGACCCGGGCGTCCAGTACGACACGACGATCAACTCGTGGCACACGCTCCCGAACACGGGCCGGATCAACGCGTCCAACCCGTGCTCGGAGTACATGTCGATCGACGACTCGGCGTGCAACCTCGCGTCGCTGAACCTGATGAAGTTCCGCCGCGAGGACGGCGAGTTCGACGTGGAGGCGTTCGAGCACGCGTGCGACGTCGTCTTCCTCGCGCAGGAGATCCTCGTCGGCTACTCGTCGTATCCGACGCCTGAGATCGAGCGCAACGCGAAGCGGTTCCGCCAGCTCGGCCTCGGCTACGCGAACCTCGGCGCCCTGCTGATGGCGCGCGGCCTCCCGTACGACTCGGACGAGGGCCGGGCGTACGCGGCGGCGATCACGGCGCTGATGACCGGCCGCGCCTACCGCAAGTCGGCCGAGATCGCGTCCCGCATGGGCCCGTTCGACGGCTACGCGGTCAACCGCGCCCCGATGATCGGCGTGATCGCGAAGCACCGCGCGTCGGTCGGGAACATCGAGAACTCCGATGTCGTCCCGAACGACCTGCTGGCCGCGTGCCGGAAGGCGTGGGACGAGGCGCTGAACCTCGGCGAGGTGCACGGCTACCGGAACGCGCAGGCGACCGTGCTCGCGCCGACCGGGACGATCAGCTTCATGATGGATTGCGACACGACCGGCGTGGAGCCCGACTTCTCCCTGGTCAAGTCGAAGAAGCTGGTCGGCGGCGGCGAGATCACGATCGTCAACAAGACGGTGCCGATGGCGCTCGACCGGCTCGGCTACGCGCCGCGCGAGATCGAGGAGATCGTCGCCTTCGTGGACGAGCGCAACAGCATGGTCGGCGCCCCGTACGTGAAGGGCGAGCACCTGCCGGTCTTCGACTGCGCCGTCGGCGAGCGGGCGATCCACTACGTCGGCCACGTGAAGATGATGGGCGCCGTCCAGCCGTTCATCTCCGGCGCGATCTCGAAGACGGTGAACATGCCGGAGGAGTCGACGGTCGAGGACGTGATGAGCCTGTACGTCGACGCGTGGAAGCTCGGCGTGAAGGCGATCGCGATCTACCGCGACAACTGCAAGGTCGCGCAGCCGCTCTCGAGCTCCGGCAAGGAGGGCCAGCAGGTGGCCGCGACGCCGCCGGTGCTCGTCCGCGAGCGCAAGCGCCTGCCGCTCGACCGCACCGAGGTCGGCCGCAAGTTCCAGGTCGGCGACCACGAGGGCTACATCCACGTCGGCCTCTACGACGACGGCAGCCCGGGCGACATCTTCGTGGACATCGCGAAGGACGGCACGACGATGGCCGGCCTGATGAACTCGCTCTGCCTCGCGGTGTCGATGGGCCTCCAGTACGGCGTCCCGCCGGAGGTGTACGTCTCGAAGCTGAGCCACATGCGCTTCGAGCCCAGCGGGATGACGAACGACGCCGACATCCGCTCCGCGAAGAGCATCGTCGACTACATCTTCCGCTGGTTCGGCAAGAAGTTCCTGACGCCGGAGCAGCAGGAGGAGGCCGGCATCCTCTCGCCCGAGGTGAAGGCGATGCTCGCCGACCGCTACGCCTCAGGGGCCACCGCCCCGGCGGAGCCCGGCGAAGCCCCGCCGCCCGGCCAGACCGCGCTCTTCAACAGCTGGGAAGACGCAGTCGAGTGCGCGAGGTGCGGCGGCCGGATGGTGCGCACCGGCAGCTGCTACACGTGCCGCGACTGCGGGACGAACACCGGCTGCAGCTAAACGATCAGCCAGCCACCCAGCCATCACGCTCTGTGCCTGCAAGCGGAGGGGCCGATCACCAGGCCCCTCCGCTTGCGCCGATGCCGCGACACGATCTTCTTTCCGATTGAGCGCCACGGGCGGTCGGCCTAAACTCGGCGTGGCGCTGTCACAAGACACCGCGCACCCCTTGAGATGACCGTCCGCGACGAATTACTCACCTGGCTGGTGGAGCAGGATCTGTGGCAGCAGGATCTTGCGCGACAGCTCGTAGATCGGACGCATCTTGAAGGTGCTGAACTGGAGGATGCCATCGCAATGGTGCGAGCTGAGTTCGGGGCCGCACCAGCTGGCGCAATCAAGCGCGCACCTACCGCGATCACCTCAGACGACTTGCCTGAGAACCAGAGCGCCGAGGCTCCGAGGCTGGTGGCGTTCGGTCGAATGCGTGGGGTCGGCGCCGCGTCGCCTGACTACGAGCTGCGATTCGCACCGAACGGCCTGACGATCATCTACGGACAAAACGCGGCGGGCAAGACGACGTACGTCCGAGGATTGAAGCGGGTCTGCCGAGCCATCGACTGTGAAGCCGCCATTCTTGGAAACGTCTTCGCGGTAGAGGGCGGCGAGGTACCTACAGCGAAGATCGAGTATCAGTCGAACGGCGAGCTTAGGGCTCAACAAGTAGAGCTCTCCGCTCCCCCGGATCTTGGCCTCCAGGCGATCTCCGTCTTTGACGCGCGATGCGCCGAGCTCTACGTGGATAGTCGAAACACCCTGGCCTACGTTCCGTCTGCGCTCCTCCTGCTGGCAAGGCTCGCGGCGACGCAGGACAAGATGCGGGGTGTCATCCAAAGCGAGATTGACACGCTTCTCGCGGATCTGCCGTCGTTCCCGGAGTTCCTCGCGCCGTCGCAAGTCAAGTCGCTTCTCGAAGGCCTATCCGCCACGAGCGACCTCGGGAAGCTCAGCGATCTCGCAAAGTTGAGTGAGGAGGAGAGAGCTCGGCTAACCGAGCTACGCGCGGTCACCGCGTCGACCAACGCAGTCCAGGAGGCGCAGTCGGCCGAACACGATGCCGCACAAGCCGAAGCGCTGGCGAATCAACTTGAAGCGGTCGGAAGACTCGTCGGCACGGAGTTCGCGACGGTCGTCTACGCGCTAGAGCGCGACCTCGTCGCTGCGCGGGAAGCCGTCTCCCTCGCTGCGAAAGAGTTCGAGGCGCTGCCAGTACCTGGCGTCGGCACCGACCCCTGGCAGCGATTGTGGGAGGCGGCCCGGAGATTCGTGGAATCGACCGACGGGAACTTCCCTCCAGCGAACGGCGCTCATTGTCCTTTTTGCCTCGAGACGATTAGCCCCGAGACGGCGACAAGACTCCAACACTTCGAGGATCACATTCAGAGTGCCGTTCAGGCCGCCGCCCGCGAAGTCGAGCAGCGCCTCCAATCGACGGTTAACACGCTCACCCCCGATCGGGTAGCAGCGTGCCGCGGCCCGTTCCTGGAGTCCCTCACCGACAGGGAGCCCAAACTGCACAGCGCAGTGGAAGAGTTCTTGGCCGCCGCGGATGCACGCGTGCAACGCATCCGGGCCGATGCAGGGGCTGCCGCTAAAGACCCAGGGCCAGAGCCGCCGGCGACCGCACTCCGGGAGTGGGGAACCGTCCGCGCTGAGCAAGGTCGCGCACTCCGGAAAGCGAGCGACCCCAAGGAGCAGGCCCGTCTTGTCGAGGAACTTAACGAGCTGGAGGCACGGATTCTTCTCGCGAATCGACTCGACGACGTCGCGAACTCGATCGGCGCTCACACTCGCGTCACCGCGCTTCGTAAGGCGCACAGCGCTCTAGCGACGAATCGCATCACCTCGGCGCAGCGTCAGTTATCTGAGACTGCCGTCACGGCCGCGCTAGAGGAGAAACTCCGGCAGGAACTCAAGCTCCTTCGATGCGACCACCTGCCGATCAATCTCGCTCCGCATGCGGCCGTCGGCGAAGTGCAACTGGCACTTCGACTCGCGGGCGCTCAGGGCAACCCCCAGATCGGCGAGATCGCGTCGGAGGGCGAAAAACGGGCGCTGTCCCTCGCGTTCTTCCTCGCGGAAGTCGCAAGTTCCGAGACGAACGGGGGCCTAGTCGTCGATGACCCTGTCTCGTCGCTCGATGACGAACGGCGGGAGTACATCGCCGAGCGCCTGGCCGCCGAGGCGAAGCAACGACAGGTAATCGTCTTTACACACGACCTGCCGTTCATGTTGGACTTGATAGATCGGGCTGAGGAAGAGCCGTCAGTCCAGGCTGTGTGGCGGTTGGGGGGAGAGGTTGGTCGTGTAGATGACCATCCGCCATTCAAGGCCATGAAGCTGAAGGCGAGGGTCGGTGCGCTCGAGCAACAGGTAGCGCAGTGGGATGCGCAGACTGCGCCGGCGGACTTCGATGAGGCATGGCGACGTGTCTGCGACTTTTATGCCCGGTTGCGTATCGCCTGGGAGCGAGCCGTCGAAGAACGACTATTCCGGGGAGTGGTACAGCGGTTCCAACGTGAAGTGAAGACCCTCGCGCTCAAGGACGTTGCCATCGCCCCAGAGTTGGTTGAAGCAGTCAACGAGGGGATGACGCGGTGCTCCATGTACGTCCACGATGAGCCGCCCGCCGCATCGGTCACCCTCCCAAGCCGAACCCAGCTTGCAGAGGACTTGACGAAGCTCCGAGACTTCGAGAAAGAGACGCGCTGAGGTCGGCTCGACGCTCCCCGTCGGGTGGACCACGGCGTCCGCCGTCTAGAGATTTCGCGAGCTGCTTGAAGAGCCCCTCGAACTCGAAGCCGAACAGGGTCTTCAGCAGCGCCGTCTCCTAAAGGCACGAGTGAACCGGGCGAAGCACGTGGCGCATAGTGGCGCGTCCCATCTCCGCGCTTCTCCGTTCTACCTCCTGACGAAAGGAGAACGACGTTGCGCTACGCCATCGGAAGAACCGCCTCCCCGCGGCGCGTCGGGACGAGCTGGCTGACCACGCTCTACCTCGTCGCCGGCGGGATCGTCGCGGCGACTCACAGCTACTGGAACCACCTGCACCACCTCAAGGGCTGGGGCTCCGCGCTGCTCGGGACCGTGCTCTGGCCGTTGATCCTCGCCGGGATCAACCTGCACATCCACTAGGAGGCTTTGGCGGCCGCGCCGTTCCCTACGGAGCGGCGCGCCGCCGTTCGCCCAGCCGTACGCCCGCGTAGCCGAGCTCCTCGGCCAGGAACGCGCCTGCCAGGCACGCGAGGCCGATGCCGGCCAGGTTGCCGTCGCTCGCGATCACGCTCAGCAGGAACAGGATCACTGCCGCCAGCAGCAGAGCCGCCTTCACACCCATTCGTTTCCTCCTCGGGAGTCGACGCCCTCGGATTCCCGCCCGGAGAAACGCCACGCCCGCCGCGCGCTCAGGGCGCGGGCGACCAGCCGAGCGACGGCGCGATCTCGCGCGCGATCGTCTCCAGCATCCGCGCGTTGTACTCGACCCCGAGCTGGTTCGGCACGGTCAGCAGGACGGTGTCCGCGGCGGCCACCGCGGCGTCCTGCGCCAACTCGGCGGCGATCCGGTCCGGCTCGCCCGTGTACTGGCGGCCGAAGCGCGCGATCGCCCCGTCGAGATAGCCGACCTGGTCGCCCTCCCCGTCGCGCCCGAACAGCCGCCGGTCGAGATCCGAGACGATCGGCAGGACGCTGCGGCTGACCGAGACCCGGGGCTCGCGCTCGTGGCCGGCCTTCGCCCACGCCTCCCGGAACAGCTCGATCTGCTCCAGCTGCAGCTGGTCGAACGGCACCTGCGTGTCCTCGAGCAGCAGCGTCGAGCTCATCAGGTTCATCCCCTGCTCGCCCGCCCACACCGCCGTCTCGCGCGAACCCGAGCCCCACCAGATCCGCTCCGGCAGGCCCGGCGACTGCGGCTGGATCGCGAGCGCCTGCGGCGACGGCCTCCCGCCCGCGTCCGCCGGCACGACGCCCGCGCCGGCGATCGCGGCGCGGAACAGCTCCGTCTTGCGCCGCGCGTGCTCGCTGTCGGGCACGTCGTCCGGCGACGGATAGCCGAACGCGACCGCGCCTCGGTACGCAGGCTCCGGCGAGCCGCGGCTGATCCCGAGCTGCAGGCGCCCGCCCGCGATCAGGTCGGCGACCGCGGCGTCCTCCGCCATGTAGAGCGGGTTCTCGTAGCGCATGTCGATCACCGCGGTGCCGATCTCGATCCGGCTCGTCCGCGCGCCGATCGCGGCCAGCAGCGGGAACGGCGCCGAGAGCTGCCGCGCGAAGTGGTGGACGCGCACGAACGCGCCGTCGATCCCCAGCTCCTCCGCCGCCACCGCCAGCTCGATCGTCTGCAGGTACGCGTCGCTCGCCGTGGGCGTCTGCGACCACTCGGCCCGCTGCCAGTGGCCGAAGGAGAGAAAGCCGATCCGCTTGCGGTGCGCCACGCGCCCATCAAAGCAGCGCCATGCTTTACCCGAGCCTTACCAGCCTCCCGCTTAGGTGTTTCGGTATCCGATGCATCGCCCAGGAGGTACGTATGAGAAACGACACCCATAGGCGGCGTTGGCCCGCCGCACTC
>DASZYW010000059.1:0-2426 GCA_035545195.1 Gaiellaceae bacterium | reverse complement strand
CCCTTCATGAAGAGCGCCACCGGCTCGTTCTCGATCACGTCCTTGATCTTCTGCTGCAGCTCGTCGCTCATGCCGTTCCTCTCGTCTTGATCCGGAGCTCGTGGATGGTGCCGTCGCGCAGCGGCTCGGCGAGCGCCTCGTTGACGAGGCGGTGCTGGTCGAGCAGCGAGAGCCCGGCGAAGCGCGGGCTCGCGACGGTCACCTGGAAGTGGTCGCCGCCGCCGGTGCGGTCCTCGACGCGCAGCTCCTCCGCGTCCGGGAACGCGTCGCGCAGGAGCTCCTCCAACCGGTCGGCAGCCACGACGTCCAGCGTACCCTGAGGCCGATGGACGAGATCGGCCTCTTCCCGCTGGGAATCGTGCTGCTCCCGACCGAGGTGGTGCCGCTCCACATCTTCGAGGAGCGGTACAAGGAGCTGATCGGCGAGTGCATCGAGCTGGAGCGCGAGTTCGGGCTCGTCTACGCGGACGACGACGGCGTCCGCGAGATCGGGACGCGGGCGCGGGTGGTGGACGTGCTGGAGCGCTTCGACGACGGGCGGCTGAACGTCCTCGCGGCCGGCGGCGAGCGGTTCCGCGTCGAGCGGCTGACGCGCGGGCGCTCCTTTCTGAGCGCCGAGGTCGTCCCGGTCGACGACGAGGGCGAGCCCGTGGAGGACGCGCTGCGCGAGCGTGCGCTCGAGTCGTTCCGCGCGCTGGCCGCGCTCGCCGGCGGCGGCGAGGAGCCCGAGGAGCCGTCCGCGTTCGCGATCGCGGCGCGGGTCGAGCTCCCCGCGGAGGCGAAGCAGGAGCTGCTGGAGTCGCGCAGCGAGCCGGAGCGGCTGAAGCGGGTGCGCGCGCTGCTCGACGCGCTGCGCGAGGCGCTGCTCGCGGCGCAGCGGCTCGGCGAGCACGCCAAGCAGAACGGCTCGCGGCTCCGCTAGGAGTCGTCACGAGAGTGTCACGAGATCGTGACGGCATGTCGCCGCGCCAAGCGAGGCGCCGGCGTCTCGGCACGGTTTCTTGACGAAGGACATGGCCCAGTGCGCCACAGCCGGGGTCAGACCCCGGACGTGGCCGCTACCGACGATGCGCCAGGTACTCGAGCAGGTCTGAGCGGGTCAGCACGCCGATCGGCTTCCCGTCGCGCGCGACGACGACCGCGTTCATTCCGCCCTGGAGCGTGGAGAAGACGTCGTCCAGCGTCGCGCTCGCCTCGATCGCCGCGAGCGGCGGCTGCATCGCGGCGGCGACCTCCTCGTGCACCGCGTCCGCGTTCGCGAACACGCGCTCCAGCAGCGCGCGGTCTTGGAGCGAGCCGATCACGTCCGCGAGCGACTCGCACTCGCCGTCGCGCACGACCGGCAGCTGCGAGATGCCGTAGCGCTGCATCGTGTCGATCCCCTCGCCGACCTTCGCGTGCGCCGAGATGGTCACGAACTCGGGGACCTCGCCGCCGTGCTTCGCGCGCAGGAGCTGGTCGACCGTCGGCAGCGGCGCCTGCCGCTCGACGAAGCCGTGCTCGAGCATCCAGTTGTCGTCGAAGAACTTCGACATGTAGGAGCGGCCCGAGTCCGGGATCAGCGCCAGCACCGTCCTGCCCGGCCCGAGCTCCTCCGCGACCTGGATCGCTCCCCAGATCGTCGAGCCCGCCGAGCCGCCGGCGAGGATGCCCTCCTCGCGCGCGAGCCGCCGCGCGGTCAGGAACGAGTCGCGGTCGGAGACGCGGATCCACTCGTCCACGACCTTGAGGTCGATCGTGTCCGGCCACGTGTCCTTGCCGATCCCCTCGACGAGGTACGGGTGGAGCTGCGACTCGTCGTTCGCCGTGTAGATCGAGCCCTCGGGGTCGACGCCGACGATCCGCACCTCGGGCTTGCGCTCGTGGAACCAGCGGCCGACGCCGGAGATCGTGCCGCCGGTGCCGACGGAGATGACGATCGCGTCGAGCTCGCCGCCGGTCTGCTCCCAGATCTCGGGCGCGGTCACGTCGTAGTGCGCGGTCGGGTTCGCCATGTTCGAGTACTGGTCGGGCTTGAACCCGCCGGGGATCTCCTCGGCGAGCCGCGACGAGACCGAGTAGTACGACTCCGGCGACTCGTGGTCGACCGCAGTCGGCGTGATCACGACCTCCGCGCCGTACGCGCGCAGCATCGAGATCTTCTCCTGGCTCATCTTGTCGGGCATCACGAAGATGCAGCGGTAGCCCTTCTGCGCGGCCGCGATCGCGAGGCCGACGCCGGTGTTGCCGGAGGTGGGCTCGACGATCGTCCCGCCCGGCTTCAGCCGCCCGTCGCGCTCGGCCGCCTCGATCATCGCGAGCCCGATCCGGTCCTTCACGGAGCCGCCCGGGTTCAGGTACTCGAGCTTCGCCAGGATGCGCGCGCCGCCCGGTGGCGAGAGCCGGTCGAGCCGCACGATCGGCGTGTTCCCGACGAGCTCGAGAAC
>DASZYW010000058.1:0-7041 GCA_035545195.1 Gaiellaceae bacterium | reverse complement strand
ACGCCGAAGTCGGCGCGGCCGAGGTGGATCAGGTCGCCGGCGGTGCGCTCCGCGCCGGCCGAGATCGAGAGCAGCGCGACGATCAAGCCGACGCCCAGCGCGACGCCTGCGCTCGTCAGCAGCGTTCTCACCGGCCGCCGCAGCAGGTTCTTCCGGACGAGGCCGAACCACGTCACGGGACGATCATCGCTCCTGCGGCGGCCGCCGGGGGACGGGAACCGTCCGTGACAGAGCCGAGCCGAAGCCGACGAAACCCGGGGACCGGATACCCTCGGAGCGCCATGGCCGTCGAGATCGAGCAGGTGCTGAAGGCGCTGGAGCAGGTGATCGACCCCGAGCTCCGGCGGCCCGTGACCGAGCTCGACATGGTGCGCGACGTCGAGGCGAACGACGGCGTCGTCTCGCTGACGATCGTCCTCACCGTCGCCGGCTGCCCGCTGCGCAACTCGTTCGAGGAGCAGGTTGAGCGCGCGCTCTCGACCGTGCCCGGCGTGACGGGCGTCGAGCTCTCGTTCGGCGTCATGACCGCGGACGAGCGCCAGGCGCTGACGACGAAGCTCCGCGGCGGCGCGCCGGAGCGCGACGGCGTGATCAAGCTCCCCGCGTCGTGCCGCGTCCTCGCGGTCGCCTCCGGGAAGGGCGGCGTCGGCAAGTCGTCGCTCTCCGCCAACCTCGCCGTCGCGCTGGCGCGGCTCGGCCACCAGGTGGGCGTGCTCGACGCCGACATCTACGGCCACTCGATCCCGCACATCCTCGGCATCCACCAGAAGCCGGTGGCGGTCGACGAGCTGATCGTGCCGCCGGTCAAGGACGACCTGAAGCTGATGTCGATCGGCTTCTTCCTGGACGAGAACGAGCCGGTGATGTGGCGCGGCCCGATGCTGCACCGCGCGCTGGAGCAGTTCCTCACCGACGTGCACTGGGGCGAGCTGGACGTGCTCGTGGTGGACATGCCGCCCGGCACCGGCGACGTCTCGATCTCGCTCGGGCAGCTCCTGCCGAAGGCCGAGGTGATCGTGGTGACGACGCCGCAGAAGCTCGCGCAGGACGTCGCCTCACGCGCCGCGTCGATGGCGCGCAAGACGAACATGCGGCTGCTCGGCGTGATCGAGAACATGAGCGGCGACGTCTTCGGCTCCGGCGGCGGCGACGAGCTTGCGGCCGAGCTCGGCGTCCCGCTGCTCGGGCGCGTCCCGCTCGACCCGCTCCTGCGCGAGCAGGGCGACGCCGGCGAGCCGATCGTCGCCGCGCACCCCGAGGCCGAGTCGGCGCGGGCGATCGCGGCGATCGCGGACGAGATCGAGGCGCTGCGCCGGGAGACCGGCGGCATCGTCAAGTCGCTCCCGCTGGTCGGCTGATGGCCGGCGGCCCTGCGAAGCAGACCGTCGAGCGCGTCTACCACCTCGCGCGCCGCAGCGACCACCGCCAGCTCCGCGAGCTGATCGCCGACGACGCGACCTGGCACCCCGCCAAGGAGGGCGCCTGGAACCCGTGCGTCAACGCCGACCAGATCGTGCGCACGCTCCTCTGGCGGACGACGATGAACCGCATGCGCCCGGCCGAGACGATCGAGCTCGGCGACCGCGTCGTCCTGCACCTGCGCGGCACGCGGCTGGGCCGGCTCGGCGGCACCGGCTTCTTCGCGCGGCTCTTCCAGATCGTCGTCGTCCGCGACGGGAAGGTCGTGAGCATGCAGGACTACCAGCGCCGCGAGGACGCGTACGCCGCGGCGGGCCTGCGCCCGTAAGTGGCCGCGGCCGCGTTCTTCGACCTCGACCGGACGCTTCTCCGCCGCTCCTCCGCGCTCGCGCTCGCCGGCTCGTTCCGCGAGCGCGGGATGATCTCGCGCCGGACGATGCTCAAGGCGGCCGCGTGGCAGTTGCTGTTCGTCGCGCGCGGCGCGAGCCACGAGGCGGTGCGGCGGGCGGCGGAGGACGGGCTCGTCGTCCTGCGCGGCCGGACGCCCGAGGAGATCCGCGACCTCGTCGCCGAGGCGATGGAGCCGGTGCTCCGCCCGCTCGTCTACGCGGAGCCGCTCGCGCTGCTCGCCCAGCACCACGAGCGCGGCGAGCCCGCCTACATCGTCTCCGCGACGCTGCAGGAGATCGTGGACGGGATGGCCGCCGACCTCGGCTTCGACGGCGCGCTCGGCACGACCTGCGAGGTCGTCGACGGCCGCTACACCGGCAAGGCGCTGCGCGCGCTCCACGCCGAGAACAAGGCCGCGTGCGTCCGCGAGCTCGCGTCGGCGCACGGCTACGACCTCGGCGAGAGCACGGCCTACTCGGACAGCCACACCGACCTGCCGTTCCTCGACGCGGTCGGGCACCCGGTCGTCGTCAATCCGGACCGGCGGCTGCGCGCGATCGCGTCCGAGCGCGGCTGGCCGGTGCTCGAGTTCAAGGAGCGGCATGGACGCTGAGGAGGGACGCGCGCGGCTGCGCGCGCTCGGCTTCGGCGACTCCGCCGTGGAGGAGCTCTGGGCGCACTTCGACGGCGCGGAGCAGCGCGGCCAGACCGGGCACGGCCACGCGCGGATCCCCTGGCTCGAGCAGCTGGAGGGCTTCGACGCGCACGCCGAGCCGCGGCTCGTGGAGGAGCGCGAGGGGTTCCAGCGCTGGCACGGCAACGGCGCCGTCGGCTACCTGACGCTGGGGCGCGCGGTCGCCCGCCAGCTCGCGGAGCCGCCCGAGCGAGCGCGCCTCGTCGTCTGCGACCGCACCTTCCCGACGGGGATGCTCGGCCACTACGTCCGGCGGCTCGCCGAGGGCGGCCTCGTCGCGGTGCTGACGACGACCTCGCCGCGCCGGCTCGGCCATCCCGCAGGCGGGCCGAAGCTCGCGAGCACGAGCCCGCTCGCCATCGGGATCCCCTCCTCGGGCGGCGACCCGGTCGTCACCGACGTCTCGATGGGCGCGGTCACCTGGGGCGACGTGATCGCGGGCAACGCGACGGAGGAGCAGCTCGTCCCCTTCGGCGGCGAGCTCGCACACAAGGCGTTCGCGATCGCAGTCGGCCTGGAGCTGCTCGTGGACTCGCTCGTCTCGGAGCCGGGCCACGGCGCCGTGCTGCTCGTTGCGCAGCCGGCCGCGGACCCGGTCCCGGAGCTCAGGCGGCTCGCCGGCGAGGTGCGGCTCCCCGGCGATCCCAAGTAACAGTCTGTTACTTGGAGGGTGGGGCGCGGGCGAAGCGGGGGGCTACACTCGGCGAGATGCTGGAGAGCACGCGGACGAAGGCGCTCCCGGTGCTGAGTCGGGCCGTGGAGTTCTCGCCGACGTTGCAGGCTTGCTGCGGCGCGTGTCGCACCTGCGTGACCACGAATGTGGCCACCGTCGCCGGAGCCGTGATGGCGTGGCTGCTCTCGCGGGTCCGGCGCGGCACCCGGCGCGTCGAGTGAGCGCCGCCGGCGTCGCGACCTACGAGCTCCTTCCTCCTCGGACCCCGCCGCCGGAGGAGAGCCTTGTCCCGCTTCGAGCCTGGGCTGCCGAGCGCCACGACGTCGCCGCACTCTGGTGGGTGACGGCGCTGCTGCGGGACGGACACGGCGGCGAAGTGATCCGAGAGGAACTGCACGTCGAGCTCGTCGCGCCGCTGGACGACCTCGACCCGAGGGACGATCAGACGTTGAACGGGCTCTACGGCGAGTTCACACGCGGCGGCATCGGCGGCGCCATGCGTCCCACCAACCTCTGGTGCATCCCTCCGCTCCGGATTCTTCCCGCGGTGCGCGCGGTTGGAACTCGGATCGCTTAGCAGCCGCGGGAGGTAGCCCGTGTCCCGCGGGACGCGGCGAGGGCCGTTTCGAGTCCGGCGATCCGTTCGCTCGACTTCAGGTAGACGAGCAGAGCCGATTCGTGGACGGCCGCTCCGACCTGGGGTGCGTGCGTGCGTTCGAATCTCCCGATCCGGCGCGCGTCGGCGGCGTTCTTGAAGACGATCACGACGAAGTCGCGTCCCCGCCGCGGGGCGAGATAGACGGGCTTCGAGACGCCGCCCCAGATCGTCAGGCCCGTGCAGAGCGCCGGATCGCACAGCTCGGGGAGGGCGGCGACCGGCGCGACGGCCGCGCCCCGAGCAGCGAACGCGCGCTCGATCGCTCGCACCGGCGTCGCGGAGACCACGACCGCAGTATCGCGGACGAGCCCGTCTGCGCGCCAATTGTCGACGGTCGCTACTTGGCCGACGGGAAGCGCGGGTCGTCGCGGATCGAGTCGAAGTGCTCGTCCTCGAGATGGCCGCGCAGGCGCTCCGCCTTCGCGACCGCTGCGTTCAGGTGCTCGAGCGCGGCCTCCTTCTCGCCGAGGGCGGCCTCCGCGCGGGCGAGGTGGTAGAGCAGCACCTCGTGGTCGGGCTTGTCCGCAAAGCCCGACTCGATCACCGCCTTCGCCTCGGCGTAGCGGCCCTCGCGCATCAGCGGGAGCGCGGGGAAGAAGTACTCCCAGGTCGACGGCTCGTGCTTCCCCGGGACGCCGCCGATCGCGAGCACCGTCGTGTTCGGCTCCTTCGCGACCGCGTGACGCGTCTGCTTCGGGTCGTCGAGGTAGACGAGCGTCCCGGCCGGCGCGTCGACCTCCTCGCCGTCGACGGTGAAGAGCGCGTGTCCCGCGATCACGGCGTAGACCTCCTCGTGCCCGAGCGTCGCCTCGTCGTGCTCCTCGACGACCTCGTCGCCCGCGTTCGCCGCCGTGTACGCGTTGATCCCGAACGCGGTGATCCCGAGCGGGCGCCGCACCGGCTTCCACACGAGCGTCCCGAAGACCGGGATCCCCTCGATCTCGTCCAGCCTGACGATCTTCATGGCGTTGCCTCCCTCAGCGCTTCCAGCACGACCGGATCGATCTCCTCGTCGCCGTCGACGCGTTCCTCCAGGTTCGCGACGCCCGCCCAGGAGTCGATGTCCGCGAAGCCGAGCCGCGCCAGCCGTTCCTCCACTTCCGCCCGCAGCTCGTCCCGGAGCGGGAGCCAGAAGCGGCGCGGCGTCCGGCCGAACAGCTGCTGGTGCAGCGCGTAGAGACGGCGGAGCTCCTCGACCGGCCGCTCGTGGTCGTCCACGCGCAGGTCGACGAGGACGTCCGAGAGCATCGCGTAGCCGCCGTTCCGCTTCACGACGAGCAGCGCCGCGGACTGCTGGCCACGGCTGTCCCCGCCGGCCGCCTGCGCGGCGGCGAGCGCCTCCAGCAGCCGCTCGGCGAGCGGCCGCCCCGCGGTCGCCTCGAACGTCTCGGCGAGCGCGTCCACGGTCGCGCCGGAGACGAGGATGTTCCCCTGCGCCGAGTAGCCGTCGCCGGTGCGGTGGCCGGCCCAGTCCAGGCAGCCGGAGCCGGTGCGCGCGAACACCCGCCCGGCCGCGTCGACCACGCCGACCTGCCGCTCGTCGCGACCCTCGTCCGCCTCGGTCAGCCGGCGCACGACCTCCTCGGCGGGCGCGCCCTCCCGGAGCAGCGCCAGCCCGTCCGGGCCGTAGCGCGGGTTCGCGTATGCCTGCGTGGCGATCGCGCCCACGTGCGGCTCCGCCCAGGGAACGACCGAGCCGACGGCCAGGAACTTCGACTGGACGGCGACGCCCCACTGCTCCGCCTCGAGGTCGGCGGCGACGAGCGAGTACGTCATCCGTAGGTGAGCTCGGTCAGGTCGAGCTCGAGCAGGTCGCGCCGCTCCTCCGGGACGACGGCGCACGCGACCTCCGGCCGCGCGAGCGCCGCCTTCACCTCCTCGGCGGACGACGCCCTCACGACCACCGGCTCGCCGCGGTGGAACGCGGCCCGGATCGCCTCGACATCGTCGAGCGAGCCGACGAACGCCTCCTCGAGCGGGAGCTCGCCCTCGACCGCGAGCTCCGGCACGCGCCGGCCGCTCGCGCCCCACCATCTCTCTCTCAAATCTCCACCGAGTCGCCCGGCTCGATCATCTCCACCGTCACGTCCGGCGCCAGCTCCTGCAGCTCCTGCGGCGTGCCGACGAGCGGCGGGAACGTCCCGAAGTGGCACGGCACGCACCGCTTCACGCCCAGCAGCTCCAGCGCGACCGCCGCCTCGCGCGGCCCCATCGTGTAGTGGTCGCCGATCGGGAGGATCGCCACGTCGAGCGGGCCGTGAATGCGCGCGATCAGCCGCATGTCCCCGAAGACGCACGTGTCGCCGGCGAAGTACAGCTTCGTGCCGTTCTCGACCGTGACCACGATCCCGCACGGCTCGCCCATGTACGCGCCCTCGTTGTTCGAGCTGGAGTGGAAGGCGTGCGTCATCGTGAACCGGACGCCGTCGACGTCGACGGTGCCGCCCTTGTTCGGGTCGCGGACGCTCTCGACGCCCTGGCCCTGCAGCCAGTCCGCGAGCTCGACCGGCGCGACGACGGTGGCGCCGTGCCGCTTCGCGAGCTCGACCGCGTCGCCGACGTGGTCGCCGTGGCCGTGGGTGATCGCGATCATGTCGACCCGCTCGGGCTCCGCCTCGCCGTCCGGGAGCTTCGGGTTGCCGTTCAGGAAGGGGTCGACGTAGACGCGCTTCCCGCCCGGTGTGTCGAAGCGGAAGGCCGAGTGTCCGAGCCAGGTCAGAGTCGTGTCAGGCATTGCGTCTCCTCGTCCGTGGTCGGCCCGAGCCTAAAGCAGCAGGACCGTCCGAGGCGGAGGCGAACCTATGCGGGGATGGGATCGCGCCTGCTGCCGTTCGGCCTCGCTCTCGCCGCCCTGGCGGCGCAGGCCGGAGGCCTCGACGGCGTCGCGCTCTACGTCGGCCTGCTCGCGGTTCCCGCCGCGGCGGCGGCCGCGTTCGTCGCGATCAGCGACGTGCTCGACGAGCGCCCCGCGCTGCTCAGGGCGAGCACGAGCGGTCTCGCGCTCCTCTTCGTCGTCGTCTCGTCGGCCGTGCGCGAGAGCGCCGCGCAGGGCGCCGGCATCCCGGCGCTCGCCACCTCGGCGCTCGTCGGCGCGCTGATCGTCTACGCGATCCCGGTCGTGCTCTGGGTGCTCGAGCCGTACGCACTGCCGCGCGCCCGCGCCTCGGCGCGCCTGCGCACGACGCCCTAGGGCTTCTGCGCCGCCGG
>DASZYW010000057.1:0-4237 GCA_035545195.1 Gaiellaceae bacterium | reverse complement strand
TGCGACGTGCTCCGCCAGGCCGAGCTGCCGCCGGGCGTCGTCAACATCGTCACCGGCGACGGCCGCACCGGCGCCGCGCTCGTCGAGCACCCGGACGTGGACAAGCTCGCGTTCACCGGCTCGACCGAGGTCGGCAAGGCGATCCAGCGCCGCCTCGCCGGCACCGGCAAGAGGCTCACGCTCGAGCTCGGCGGCAAGGCGGCGAACATCGTCTTCGACGACGCAGCGCTCGACCAGGCCGTCGAGGGGATCGTCAACGGGATCTACTTCAACCAGGGCCACGTCTGCTGCGCCGGCTCGCGTCTCTTCGTCCAGGAGTCGATCGCCGAGCCGCTCGTCGACAAGCTGAAGCGCCGCCTGACCACGCTCCGCGTCGGCGACCCGCTCGACAAGAACACCGACGTCGGCGCGATCAACTCGCGCATGCAGCTGGAGAAGATCGAGGAGCTGGTCGCCTCCGGCCGCGAGGAGGGCGCCGAGATCTATCAGCCGCCGTGCGTCCTGCCGGAGAAGGGCTACTGGTTCGCGCCGACCGTCTTCACGAACGTCGCGCAGAGCTACCGGATCGCGCAGGAGGAGATCTTCGGGCCGGTGCTCTCCGTCCTCACCTTCCGCACGCCCGAGGAGGCGCTCGAGAAGGCGAACAACACGCCGTACGGCCTCAGCGCCGGCGTCTGGACGGAGAAGGGCTCGCGCATCCTCTGGATGGCGCAGCGCCTGCGCGCCGGCGTCGTCTGGGCGAACACCTTCAACCGCTTCGACCCGACCTCGCCGTTCGGCGGCTACAAGGAGTCCGGCTTCGGCCGCGAGGGCGGCCTGCACGGGCTCGAGCCCTACCTGAGGTTCGAGGAATGAGCGAGCGGCTCCCCGTCAAGAAGACGTACAAGCTCTTCATCGGCGGCGCGTTCCCGCGCTCCGAGTCCGGTCGCACCTACGAGGCCGAGGGCCAGAACGTCGCGCGCGCCTCGCGCAAGGACGTCCGCGACGCCGTCAAGGCCGCCCGCGGCGCCTTCGCCGGCTGGTCGGGTGCGACCGCGTACAACCGTGGCCAGGTGCTCTACCGGATCGCCGAGATGGTCGAGTCCCGCGTCGACGAGTTCGCGGAGCGCTGCAGCGGCCGCGACGAGGTCGAGCGCTCGATCGACCGGATCGTCTGGTACGCCGGCTGGGCCGACAAGCTGCCGCAGGTGCTGGGCGGCTCGAACCCGGTCGCCGGCCCCTACTTCAACTTCACCGTGCCGGAGCCGACCGGCGTCGTCGCCGTGATCGCGCCGGAGGAGCCGCCGCTGCTCGGGCTCGTCTCCCGGGTGATCCCGCCGCTCGTCGGCGGCAACGTCGTCGTCGCCGTCGCCTCGGACCACCGGCCGCTCGCCGCGATCGAGCTCGCGGAGGCGATCGCCACGAGCGACGTCCCGGCCGGCGTCGTCAACCTGCTCACCGGCTTCGCCTCCGAGCTCGGGCCGTGGCTCGCCTCGCACATGGACGTGAACGCGCTCGACCTCTCCGGCGCCGACGGCGACGCGCCGGAGCTCGAGCGGCTCGCCGCCGAGAACGTGAAGCGCGTCGTCCACGGCCGCGCCGACGTCCAGAGCCCCTGGGAGATCGGGCGCTTCCTCGAGCTGAAGACCGTCTGGCACCCGATCGGCCAGTAAGCTACGAACCGACGCATGGCGTACGGCCGCTTCAGCCACGCGCTCGCCGAGGGCGACGGGATCTCCGTCATCGCCTCCGTCGAGGACGCAGACTCCGCACGAGACGCCGAGCAGCAGCGGGCCGAGGCGCTCGTCGTCCGCTCGGACCCCTCCTCGATCCGCGAGGCGACGAGCCTGCCGATCCTCTGGCGCGCTGCCGTGCCGCTCGAGCGGGCGGCCGGCGTCGCCGACGCCGTGATGCTCGTCTACGACACCTACGAGGACGACGAGGACGGCCGGCTGGAGGAGCTGCACCGGCGCGCCGACGAGCTCGGGCTCGACTGCGCGGTCGAGGTGCGCAACGAGGAGGAGCTCGAGCAGGCGCTCGAGCGCGTCGACCCGGAGATCTTCCTGCTCTCGCCGGCCGAGGCGGGCGACGAGGGGCCGATCGAGTGGATCCTCGACCTGCTCGCCGCGATCCCCGCGGGGAAGCTCGCGATCGCCGACCTGCACGTCGCGAACGAGGACGAGGTGCACGAGCTGGAACGCGCGGGCGTCGACGGCGTGATCGTCGCGAGCCGCGACATCGCCCCCCTCGCGGGCGATGCCCCACCTCAGGTGTAGGGCGCTACTCTCTTTCGCAGCATGAGGGCTTTGCTGGTTGCCGCGGCCGCGGCGGTGCTCGCGTTCTCGACTGCAGGCGCGACGCACGCGGCGCCCGCGAAGGCGTGTCCGCACGCGTGGACGAAGGGCTGGACGACGCTCGCCGACAAGATCGACGCGCCTGTCTACTGCCCGACCTGGATGCCGAACCCGCTCGACGCGAAGATCGGCGGCCAGTACGAGGACATCTACACCGTCGCGAAGGACCGCAGCTACCTCGTCAGCTTCCTCGAGCACGGAGACCTCGGCAGCGGCGACGTCCACGTCAACTTCCGCGGCTACCCCGGCCAGACGAAGATCCCGCGCTGCCCGAAGCCGGTCGGCACGGGGACGATCGCCTGCTTCCAGGAGCCGTTCACGCACGTGACCGCGAACGGGATCCACGCGACGGCGTACCAGGTGAACTGGGGCGCCGACCAGTGGCACATCCTGCTCGCCTGGCAGTACCGGCACTCGCTCTACACGGTCAGCCAGCACGTGATCGTGCCGTTCGACAGCTCGAAGCGCGTGCTCTCGAACCTGCGCCGCCTCCTGGGCAGCCTCGTGCTCGTCCGGCCCCAGGGCTGATGCGGCTCACGCGGCGGCGCCTGCTCGAGTCCGCGGCTGCGGCCGCCCTCGTCGGCGGCGGCATCTACGAGCTCGTCGACCAGCTCGCCGGATCGCCCGCGCGCGCCTTCCCGCCCGTCGCCGGCCTCGCCCCGGAGCAGCATCTGCTCGAGCTCGGCACCACCGAGTCGGAGGGAGTCGAGGTCGTCGTCCCGCCTCTGCACAGCGAGGTCGTCACCGCCACCGTCGCGGCGGGAGCCGACCTGCCCGCCGCGCAGCGCTCGCTCGAGAACGTCCTGCGCGAGCTCGACGCCCGCTACCCCGCCACGGCCGCCGGTCTCGGCGTCACCACGGCGTGGGGGCTGCCGTACTTCGAGCGACTCGTCCCGGCCGCCTGGGCGCAGCACGCGCCGCACGACGTCCGCGCCGGCAAGCCCGCGCTCCTCGCGCCGCGCCGCTTCCCGAGCGACCCGGACACCACCGCGCTGGAGGAGAACGACGTCGCGTTCCTTCTCCGCAGCGACACGCTCGCCCACATCGACGACGCGCGCGCCGCCATCTTCGCGCTCCCCGAGCTGCAGATGACGAGCATCCGCCGGGGCTTCGCCGGCGGCGGCTTCGCCGGGAAGACGAGCCTGCCCAAGAAGATGGCGATGGCGGCGGGCGTCCCCGGCGCCGACCTGATCCCCGACACCTCCGAGCTCGTCCTCGGCTTCACCTCGACCCAGAAGGCCGGCCTCGGCCCCGGCAAGATCGCCTCCTTCGAGACGCTCGGCTTCGTCGACGTCCGCGGCGGCTACTTCCGCCACGGCACCCATCTCCACCTCTCCCACATCGCCGAGGACCTCGAGGCCTGGTACCTCAACTTCGACTTCGACGAGCGCGTCCTGACCGTCTTCCGGCCCGGCCTGAGCGGCGTCAAGGAAGGCACCCAGACCGTCCGGCAGGCGCCGCAGGACGCCTCCTCGCAGCCGCAGCTCGAACGCCTCTTCCACAAGACCGGCCGCTTCGGCCACAGCGGCTCGATCCAGCCGACCTCGCGCCTCCAGCAGGACGTCGTCGGCCCCGACGGGACCCACTACCCGAAGGGCACCGCGATCCCGCAGCGCGTCGACTTCAACACCCTCGACAACCCGTTCGCCTGGTCGAGCGACCCCGCACGCGACAAGCTGAGCAAGACCCCCGCCGCCGGCGTCCACTTCGCCGTCTTCAACCCCTCCAGCGACGACTTCGAGCGGAACCGGCTGGCGATGGACGGCATCCTCCCGGACGGCACCAAGCTCCCGGTCGGAGCCGGGAGCCGCGCGCAGGGCTTCAACTCGGTGCTGACCACGACGCACCGCCAGAACTACCTCGTCCCGCCGCGCGAGCACCGCTCCTTCCCGCTCGCCGAGCTC
>DASZYW010000056.1:0-2035 GCA_035545195.1 Gaiellaceae bacterium | reverse complement strand
TGAGCAGCGGGACGAGCGCCGCTGCCGCGAGGGTGGTGACGCCCTCGGGGACGACGGCGGGCACGAAGCCGTAGGCGCGCCCGATGATCCAGATCACGAGCGCCACGAGCAGGAGACCGAGGACGATGCCCCAGAAGCCGTGCCACGCGCTTTGGCCGCCCGAGATCGAGACGATGCCGGCGACCTTGACGTCCACCTGCTGCCAGTGGAAGAACGAGTCGACGAGCAAGACCACGCTCCCGAGGAGGACGATCTGCCGTCCGAGCGAGAGGGCCCTGAGCTTGTCCATGGCCGTCCTTTCGAGGAGATGCCGTACCCCTCGATGGTCGCGCTGCGCCGCCCGTCCAGGGAGCGGGGAAAACCCCGACTTCGGGCTAGACCAGCGCCTTGACGACCGCGATCGCGCCGCCGAGCGCACCGTCGAGAAGCGCCGTGCCGACGGCCCCGCCGCGGGTTCGGCCCGTTCGGCGGCCCGCCGTGTAGCCGATCGCGAGCAGCTCGGCGACCCCGAGCCCGACGGCGAGCCAGTAGGCGGCGTTCTCGGTGAGCACGCCGATCCACCAGAGGCAGATCGCGGCCGCGGCGGGCACGGCCGCCTCGAGGATCGGCGTCTGCTCGACCGCGGTCGCGCGGAAGCCCGCGTCCTCGCCCGCGGCGCGCCGCCCGAGCGACTCGCCGTGGACGTGCGCGAGCCAGAACACGACCTGGCCGGCGGCCAGGATCCCGAGCGCCTCGGGCGCGGAGAGCGCAGTCGTCTCGGAGAGGGCCACGACCTCGGCGGTCGCGACGATCGTCCCGTGGATCCCCGAGGCGGCGTTCAGTGCGCGTGGCCGCAGCCCGAGGAGGCGCAGCCGGGATCTTCCCCGTCGGCCACCTGGAAGCTGCTGCCGCACCCGCACGCCGAGACGACGTTCGGGTTGTCGATCTTGAAGCCGGACTCCTGGAGGCCCTCGAGGAAGTCGATCGTCGAGCCCTGCAGGTAGGGAGCGCTGAACGGGTCGACGACGACGGTGACCCCGTGGAACGTGAGGACATTGTCGCCCGACTGGGCGCCGCGGTCGAACCCGAGCGCGTACTCGAAGCCGCTGCAGCCGCCGCCCTGGATCGCGATGCGGAGCACCTCGGCCTCGCCGGCCGGCTCCTGCGCCATCAGGACGCTGACCTTCTGGGCGGCGCGCTCGGTGAGCGTGACGACGGTCGTCTCGGACTGCTCGACGGTAGCCATGGGCCTCAGTGTACCCGCGAAGCCCGCTGTGGGAACCTCGGGTTTCCCACACGAGTTCGTGACACCGATAACAGGCTTGTCATCGAGGGTCGGCGTTCACTTCGTGGCACCCTCGTGGATCCTGCTAGCGTCCGGCCCGGACGTCGTCCGAACCCTGGAGGAGAGCAGGCGTTGTTCAACGACTGGTTGCCGTTCGCGATCTACGGGATCTTCGCTTTGGCGATCCCCGCGACGATGATGGCAGGCAGCTTCATCTTCGCCACGCGCCCGCACCGGAAGGTGCGCGCACGCGTCATCCCCTTCGAATCGGGGGTGTCGCAGGGCGTCCCGAAGAAGCAGCGCTTCAACGTCAACTTCTACTTGACCGCGATGCTCTTCATCCTCTTCGACATCGAGATCGTCTTCCTGTACCCGCTCGCCGTGATCCTCCACGAGCTGAGCTGGTTCGGGTTCTTCGAGTTCCTGACCTTTCTGATCATCCTGCTCGTCGCCTACGTCTACATCTGGCGCAAGGGAGCCCTGGAATGGCACTAGACAAGCCGCTCCGGGAGTACGGGATGAAGTCGGAGCGCCTGCTCTGGCCGACCAAGGGCCCGAGCCGGTTCGAGGACGAGGTTGCCGACCTCGAGCAGAAGGTCGGGCTCACCACCCTTGCGAAGGCGGTCGCCTGGGCGCAGACGAACTCGATGTGGCCGGACACGTTCGGCCTCGCCTGCTGCGCGATCGAGATGATGTCGATCGTCTCGAGCCGCTACGACATCGCGCGCTTCGGGATGGAGCCGTTCCGCGGCTCGCCGCGCCAGGCCGACC
>DASZYW010000055.1:0-21824 GCA_035545195.1 Gaiellaceae bacterium | reverse complement strand
TGGAGATTTCAGCGGACTTGCTTCACACGAGCTGTCAATTCCTGCACCAGGTTGTACACACTCCGGTCCTCCTTGATCTGACGCGCGATCTTCGAGGTGGCGTGAATGACCGTCGTGTGGTCGCGGCCGCCGAACTCCTTGCCGATCTTCGGCAGCGACGAGTCGGTCAGCTCGCGTGAGAGGTACATCGCGACCTGCCGCGGATAGACGATGCTCTGCGGCCGTTTCTCGCTGCAGAGATCGTCGACGGTCATGTTGAAGCGCTCCGCGACGAGCTCCTGGATCCGCTTGATCGACACCTCGGCCGCCTCACCCTGCGGGAAGACGTCGCGCAGCACGTCCTGGGAGAGCTCGACCGTCATCGGCCGGCCGGTGAGCGAGGAGAAGGCGACGACGCGGGTGAGCGCGCCCTCGAGCTCCCGGATGTTCGTCGAGACGCGACCGGCGATGAACGTCAGCACCTGCTCGTCGTGCACCTGGATGCCGTCAACCTTGACCTTCTTGCGCAGGATCGCGATGCGCGTCTCGAGGTCGGGCGGCTGGATGTCGGTGATCAGACCCCACTCGAAGCGGCTGCGCAGGCGCTCCTCGAGCGTCGCGATGTCACGCGGCGGGCGGTCGCTCGACATGACGATCTGCGAGCCGGCCTCGTAGAGCGAGTTGAACGTGTGGAAGAACTCCTCCTGGATCCGCTCCTTGTGCTCGAAGAACTGCACGTCGTCGATCAGGAGCACGTCGTAGGCCCGGTAGCGCTGCTTGAAGCCCTCGATGCGCTTGTCGCGGAGCGAGTTGATGAAGTCGTTCATGAAGGTCTCGCTCGTCACGTAGCGGACCGACATGTGCGACGAGTGCTCGCTCACGTACTGCGCGATCGCCTGCAGGAGATGCGTCTTGCCAAGGCCGGTGCCGCCGTAGATGAAGAGCGGGTTGTACGCCTGCGCGGGCGCCTCGGCGACTGCGAGCGCCGCCGCGTGGGCGAAGCGGTTCGACGAGCCGATCACGAACGAGTCGAAGGTGTACTTCGCGTTGAAGCCGCCGCTCTCCGGACGGGCGGGCAGCCGCGCGATCACGGCGGCCGGCAGCTCCTGCGGCTCCTCCGCGGGCGCCGGCTCGGCGGCGACGCGCAGCTCGATCGGATGCTCCGCGCCGAGGATGTCGCGCACCGCCGCGCCGATCAGGCCGCGGAAGTTGCCCTCGATCCAGTCGCGGGTGAAGTCGTTGGGGACGGAGAGGACGAGCGTGTCGCCGGCGAGCTCGAGCCCGCCGACCTCGCCGAACCAGGTGCCGTACGTCTGCTCGTTGAGCGCCCCTCTGAGCCGACCGGAGATCTCGCTCCACAGGCCCTCCGCCGTCAGCTCGATTGGGTGCTCCACAGACGCGCTCTTCCTCCCTCTCGTGACCCCGTGGGCCAGCATAACAGGGTGCTTCGCGGGGGCAAACTCCCCTGTTTTGCAGGGATTTTCCGGATCGTCCTATTCCCTCCACAGTTGTGGAAAGGCGTGGGGGAAACTCGGCTCGGGCGCATTCCTCCATGCCCCGACCCTGTGGACAAACCGGTGGACGAGTGTCGTCTATACTGGCCGCCCGAACCCCGCACAGGCGGGGATTTTTCTGCCAAAGACCAGCCTTTTCGATGAAACGCACCTATCAGCCGAACGTCCGCCGCCGCAAGCGCAAGCACGGCTTCCGCGCCCGGATGGCCACTCGCGCCGGCCGCGCGATCCTCAAGCGGCGTCGCGCGAAGGGCCGCGCGAAGCTCTCCGCGTAGGCTTCGCCCCGTGAAGCGCGCGAACCGCCTGTCCCGCTCGCGGGACTTCGATGCCGTGTACCGCCAGGGGCGCTCGGTGTCGTCGCGCTATCTCGTCCTCTACTGGTTCCCGCAGGAGGAGCCGGCTGCGCCGCGCTTCGGCTTCTCGGTCCCGAAGGCGGTCGGCGGCGCCGTCGAGCGGAACCGGATCAAGCGGCAGCTGCGGGAGATCTGGGGAGCCCGGCTCGAGCGGGTGCCCACCGGCCACGACTACGTCCTGATCGTCCGTCCCGGCCTGCCCGAGGCGGTGGCCGCGAACGGGTTCGAGTGGCTCGGCGAGCGCGTCGACGAGGTGCTCGGAGAGGCGAAGGTGGCGGCCTGATGTATCGCGTCGGCGTCGCCGCGGTCTGGCTCTACCGAGTCACCTGGGGCGCGCTCTTCCCGACCACCTGCAAGTACCACCCGTCCTGCTCGCAGTACGCGATCGAGGCGGTGCGGAAGAAGGGGCTCCTGCGCGGGAGCCTCCTCGCCGCCTGGCGGGTGCTGCGCTGCAACCCGTGGAGCCGCGGAGGGTTCGACCCGGTCACATGATCCACCTGCTCGCAGCGATCCCGGTCATCGGCCAGCTCGAGAGCGTGATGCGTCACGTCCTCAACTGGTTCCACGGCACGCTCGGCCTGCCGTGGGCCTGGTCGATCGTCGCGACGACGGTCGTCGTGCGGATGCTCCTCGTCCCGCTGACCGTGCGGCAGATCCACTCGATGCAGGCGCTTCAACGCCACGCGCCGCAGATGAAGGAGATCCAGCGGAAGTACAAGGGCGACAAGCAGAAGCAGAACGAGGAGCTGATGAAGTTCTACCGGGAGAACAACATCAACCCGGCCGCCTCCTGCCTGCCGATGCTCCTGCAGTTGCCGGTCTTCATCTCGCTCTACTACACGCTCAAGCACTTCCAGACGAACTTCCATCCGTCCGCGCACTCGGACCTCTCGTTTCTGCACTTCATCCCGTCGATCGCGGCCCACACGACGACGCACTGGGGCGGCTACGTGCTGCTCGTCGTCTACGTCGGCAGCCAGATGGTCTCGACGCTCTACATGTCGGCGACCGCGGACAAGATGCAGCGCACCCTCTTCATGGTCATGCCGCTGATCTTCGTCTTCGTGATCGCGAAGTTCCCGGCCGGCCTCGTCCTCTACTGGGTGACGACGAACCTGTGGACGGTCGGGCAGGGACTGATCACGCGCCGGTTGATGCCGAAGCCGGGGACGGTCGCTTCGCCGCTGCAGCGCCGGTCCTCACGGACGCCGCCGAAGGCGGCCGAGCCGAAGCCGGTCGAGGAGCCCGCCGAGGAGCCGAAGCCGGTGAAGAGCGCACCGCCGCGGCAGGTGCGGCGTAAGAAGCGCGGCGGCCGGAGATGAGCGAGCCTGAGCTCACCGTCGAGGCGACCGGCGAGACGGTCGGCGAGGCGAAGTGGGCCGCCCTGCGCGAGCTCGAGCAGCGCTTCCCGGCGCTCGACAAGGGCGCGGTGCGCTTCGAGGTGGTCTCGGAGGGCGAGCGCGGCATCCTCGGCGTCGGCTACGCGCCCGCGCGAGTCGTGGCGTCGCTTCCGGCGGAGGCGGCCGAGGCCGCAGCCACTGCGGTCGCGGAGGGAGGGCCGGCCGCCGACGCGCATGCGCTCGTGACGCGGATCGTCGCGGCGCTCGGGCTCGACGCCCGCGTCGACGTGCGCGAGGACGAGGATGCGATCACGGTCACCGTTTCCGGCCCGGACGTGGCGCTCCTGATCGGCCGCCACGGCCAGACGATCGACTCGGTGCAGTACTTGATGAACGCGATCGCCCACCGCACCTACGGCGACGAGCGCACGCAGGTCGTCGTCGATGCGGCGGGCTACCGGGAGCGCCGCCAGGCGACGCTCGAGTCGCTCGCGCTGCGAGCGGCCGAGCGGGTGAAGGCGACCGGGCGGAGCGAGGAGCTCGAGCCGATGACCGCGATCGAGCGCAAGGTCGTGCACGAGGCGCTCAAGGACGTCGCCGGCGTCCGCACCGGCTCGGAGGGAGCGGAACCGAATCGCTACGTCGTCGTCCTTCCCGACTGACGACTATCTCCGCGCGCTCGCCGCGACGCCGGGTCTGACGGCGATCCGCGACCTCGCGCAGGCCCGCGCCATGCTCTGGGACGACGCGCTGCGGGCCGTCTCCCTCGTCGAGCGGTTCGCGGGTCCCGTCGTGGACGTCGGCTCGGGCGGCGGCTCGCCGGGGATCCCGCTCGCGGTGGCACTGCCGGCGCGCGAGGTGACGCTGCTCGAGGCGGAGCGGCGCAAGTGCGACTTCCTCGATCGCTGGGCGCCGGCGAACGCGCGTGTGGTCTGGGGCCGCGCCGAGGAGCAGCCCGTCGAGAGCTGGGACGTCGCGCTCGCGAAGGCGCTCGCGCACCCGCCGGTCGCCGCCGAGTGGTGCCTGCCGCTCGTGCGCGAGGGCGGCGCCGCGATCCTCTGGGTCGGCCCGAGCGCCGATCTCGACGCGCTGGCCCGGGCTTCGGCACAGCTCGGCGGCGGCGAGCCGGAGGAGCACGACGGCCTGGTCGTCCTGCCCAAGGTCGCGCCCACACCGGCCGGATTCCCGCGTCGCGTGGGCGTCGCGAAGAAGCGTCCGCTGGCGTAGCGACAATGCGCAGGTGGCCAGGGTCTACGCACTCGCGAACCAGAAGGGCGGCGTCGGCAAGACGACGACCGCGGTGAACCTCGCCGCCTGCCTCGCGGAGGCCGGCGAGCGGGCGCTCGTGATCGACCTCGACCCGCAGGCGAACGCGACCTCCGGGCTCGGGATGCGGGCGAACGGCACCTCGAGCTACGACCTGCTCGACGGCGCGCCGCTCGGCGAGCTCGTCAAGCACACCGCCTTCGCGAACCTCGACCTCGTCCCGGCCAAGCCGGATCTCGCCGGCGCGGTCGTCGAGCTGGCGCGCCGCGAGGACGGCGAGCGCTACCTCGCGCAGGCGCTCGCGTCCGGCAGCTCGCAGTACGACTTCGTCTTCGTCGACTGCCCGCCTTCGCTCGGCCCGCTGACGGTGAACGCGCTCGCCGCCGCCGATCGCGTCCTCGTGCCGGTGCAGGCCGAGTACTACGCGCTCGAGGGGCTGAGCCAGCTGGTGCAGTCGATCGAGCTGATCCGGCGCAGGCTCAACCCGCGCCTCGGGATCGGCGGCGTGCTGCTGACGATGGTGGACGGCCGCACGCGCCTCGCCGCGCAGGTCGAGGAGGAGGTGCGGAAGCACTTCGGCTCGCTCGTGTTCCGGACGTCGGTGCCGCGCTCGGTGCGTCTCGCAGAGGCGCCCAGCCACGGCCTGCCGGCGATTGCCTACGACCGTCGCTCCGCCGGAGCCGACGCCTACTGGAAGGTGGCGATGGAGCTTGTCGAGCGCGCCTGATTCCCCTCGCCGCGGCCTCGGCCGCGGCCTCGAGCTGCTGATGGGCGGCCTCGAGCCGGCCGCGACCGAGCTGCTCGAGCTCCCCGTCGACGCGATCCACGCGAACCCGCGCCAGCCGCGGCGCCGCTTCGAGCCGGAGGCCGCGTCCGGGCTCGCCGAGTCGGTGCGCGCGCAGGGCGTGATCCAGCCGCTGCTCGTGCGCCCGCGCGCGGCGGGTGGCTACGAGATCGTCGCCGGCGAGCGACGCTGGCGGGCGGCGCGCGAGGCGGGCCGTACCACCGTCCCGGCGGTCGTGCGGGCCGCGGACGACCGCGAGACGCTCCAGCTCGGAATCGACGAGAACGTCGCCCGCGAGCAGCTGACCGCCGTCGAGGAGGCGCGCGCCTACGCCGTCCTGATCGACGAGTTCCAGCTCTCGCTCGGGGACGTCGCCGAGCGCGTCGGCCGCTCCAAGCCTTCCGTCTCGAACCGGATGCGCCTGCTCGAGCTTCCCGACGACGTGCTCGGGATGGTGGAGCGCGGCCAGCTCACCGAGGGTCACGCGCGCGCGGTGCTCGCCGTCCCCGACCACGAGGGCCGCCGCCGCCTCGCCCGCGAGATCGTCCGCAAGGGCCTCTCCGTCCGGGCCGCCGAGCAGCGGGCGAAGTGGGCGGGCGCGAAGCAGAAGCCGCGTACGTCCGCGAGCCCCGTCGACCCGGCGCTCGCCGAACGCGTCCGGACGGCGTTCGCGCAGCTGACGGGCTTCAGCGCGCGCGTCGCGCCGGGGCGGGTCGAGGTCGTCTTCTCGGACGAGCACGAGCTCGAAGAGCTCGCCGAAGCGCTCGAGAACGCCGCCGCCAAGCTCTAGCCCCTGCTGCGCTAGGTTCCAGGAGATGAGCGCACCCGCGCCACTCATCCATGCCCGCGGGCTGGTGAAGAAGTTCGGCGACTTCGCCGCCGTCGACGGGATCGACTTCGCCGTCGGCCGCGGCGAGTCGTTCGGCTTCCTCGGCCCGAACGGCGCCGGCAAGAGCTCGACGATGCGGATGATCGGCTGCGTCTCCCCGCCGAGCGGCGGCGAGCTGCGCATCCTCGGTATGGACCCCGTCGCGCAGGGGCCGGAGATCCGCGGCCGGCTCGGCGTCGTGCCCCAGGCCGACACGCTCGACAACGAGCTGACCGTCCAGGAGAACCTCTTCATCTACGGCCGCTACTTCGGGCTCTCGCGCGCCGAGGTCCGCAGGCGTGCCGGTGAGCTGCTGGAGTTCGTCCAGCTGGGCGAGCGCGCCACGAGCAAGGTGGAGCCGCTCTCGGGCGGGATGAAGCGCCGCCTGACGATCGCGCGCGCCCTCGTCAACGACCCGGAGCTGCTCCTGCTCGACGAGCCGACGACCGGCCTCGACCCGCAGGCGCGCCATCTGGTGTGGGACCGGCTCTTCCGGCTCAAGCAGCGGGGCGCGACGCTCGTGCTGACGACCCACTACATGGACGAGGCGGAGCAGCTCTGCGACCGGCTCGTGATCATGGACCGCGGCAAGATCGCGGAGGAGGGCTCGCCGGCCGAGCTGATCCGCCGCTTCTCGTCGCGCGAGGTCGTCGAGCTGCGCTTCGGCACCGAGGAGGCGCCCGAGGTCGACGCCGAGAGCTTCAACGGGCTCGTCTCCCGGGTCGAGCCGCTCCCCGACCGCGTGCTCCTCTACACCGACGACGGCGACGCTCTCGTCCCGCTCGCGCACGAGCGGCTGAAGCCGCAGAGCGTGCTGGTGCGCCGCTCCACGCTCGAGGACGTCTTCCTCCGCCTGACCGGCCGGACGCTCGTCGAGTGAGCGCGTACGCGGTTCGCGCCTTCGAGTACTGGCTCGTCGTCTACCGGCGGATCTGGCGCGGCTCCATCGTCTCCAGCGTGCTCAACCCGGTGCTGTACCTGACCGCGCTCGGAGTGGGGCTCGGGAAGGTCGTCAACAGCGGCGGCGGCTCGGCGTCGCTCGGCATCCCCTACCTCGACTTCGTCGCGCCGGGAATGCTCGCCGCCGTCGCGATGCAGGTCGCCTCGGTCGAGTCGAGCTTCCCCGTGCGCGGCGCCGTCAAGTGGAACCGCCAGTACTACGCGATGCTCGCCACGCCGCTGCGCGTGCCCGACCTCATCGCCGGGCACCTCTTCTACGTCGCGACGCGCGTCGCGACCTCCGCGGCGCTCTACCTGGCGGCGATCACCGCGTTCGGCGCCGTCCACTCGCCGCTCGCGCTGCTCGGCATCCCGCTCTGCGTCCTGACGGGGCTGGCCTTCGCGGCGCCGATCTCGGCGCTCTCGGTGTGGGCCGAGGACGAGATCTTCAACCCGCTCTTCCGATTCGTCGTCACGCCGATGTTCCTCTTCTCCGGCGCGTTCTTCCCGGTGACGCGGCTGCCGCACGGCCTGCGCGAGCTCGCCTACGCGACGCCGCTCTGGCACGGGGTCGACCTGATGCGCCACCTCACGCTCGGAACCGCGACGCTCGGCTGGTCGGCGATGCACGTCGGCTACCTCGCGCTGTGGGTCGTCGCCGGAGTCGGCTTCGCCCGCTGGGCGTATACGAGGAGGTTGGTCGTGTGAGCGCGATCGCCTTCGGCCGGACGCGCGGCCACCTGCTCTTTGAGCGGAACCTGATGGTCTACCGCCGCGCCTGGATGACGATCTTCAGCGGCTTCTTCGAGCCGCTCTTCTACCTCTTCTCGATGGGCGTCGGGCTGGGGAAGTTCGTCGGCCACATCCACGGTGTCTCGTACGCGAGCTACATCGCGCCGGCGCTGCTCGCCTCGGCGGCGATGAACGGCGCCATCTACGACGCGACGACGAACGTGTTCTGGAAGCTCCGCTACGGGAAGGTCTACGACTCGATGCTCGCGACGCCGCTCGGCCCGATCGACGTCGCCGTCGGCGAGACGGCGTGGGCGCAGTTCCGGGGCGCGCTCTACGCCGCCGGCTTCGTCGTCGTCGCGGCCGCGCTCGGGCTGCTCCACTCGTGGTGGGCGGTCCTTGCGCTGCCGGCGGCGGTGGTCGTCGGCTTCGGCTTCGCCGGGATCGGGATCGCCGCCTCGACCTTCCTCCGCAGCTGGCAGGACTTCGAGCTCGTGCAGATCGTCCTCCTGCCGATGTTCCTCTTCAGCACGACCTTCTTCCCGCTCTCGGTCTACCCGGCGGCGCTCCAGTGGGTGATCCGACTCCTGCCGCTCTACAACGGCATCTCGCTGATCCGCGGCCTGACGCTGGGCGACGTTGGGCCGTCGATGCTGGTGAACGCGGGCTACCTCGTCGTCCTCGGCCTGGTGGGGATCCGGATCGCGCGGCGGCGGATGGCGGGGCTGCTGCTCACGTGAGCGGCGAGGCGCCTCTCGAGGACGTCGGCTCCGGGCTCGCGCCGGTCGGGCCGGGCTGGTTCGTCGTCAACGCGGCCGAGGCGGCGTGGGTCCGCAACCAGGCCTTCGGCTGGCGCTGCGTGTTCGCCTCCGACCCACGTGTGCTGCGCGACCGGCCGGACGTCGAGCCGCGGATGTTCGAGCAGGTCGGGATCGCGCTGGCCGTGCTCGAGCCCGGCAAGCCGACCGGGCTCTACCACGCCGAGTCGGCGCAGGAGGACTTCCTGGTGCTCGCCGGCGAGTGCCTGCTCCTCGTCGAGGGCGAGGAGCGCAGGCTGCGGCGCTGGGACTTCGTGCACTTCCCGCCCGGCACGGCGCACACCCTCGTCGGCCTGCCCGGCGAGCCGTGCGTGGTGCTGATGGTCGGCGCGCGCTTCGAGGGCAAGACGCTCCTCTACCCGCGCAGCGAGCTCGCGCTCCGGCACGGCGCGGGAGTCGAGGAGGAGACACCGTCGCCGCACGAGGCCTACGCGCCCTACCCGCACTGGGCTCCGGGCAGGCCGGACGAGGTGCCCGGCCTGCCCTGGAGCGTCCGCTAGCTGCCTGCGAGCTCCGGCTCGCCGACGCTCGGAACCGCGTCGCCGGCGGGAGCTGTCCCGTGCTCGTACGGCCGGAAGGCCAGGCCGTAGATCGCGCCGACTGCGGCGACGACCAGAAGCGAGACGAGGACGATGTAGTTGTCGTACCACGGCGTGCCCGGCGTGCGCGGCCAGACGAGGTTGACGATCGCGCCGACGCCGTACGCCAGCCCGAGCACGTTGACGGCCGTCGCCCACTGGCCCAGCGTGAACGGCCCGGCCGGCCGCCAGCCGCTCGTCCGCGCGCGCAGCGCGGCCAGCACGACGAGCTGGAAGCCGACGTAGATGCCGACGGTCGCGAACGCGATGATCTTCGTCAGCGCGTCCGTCGAGATCCAGGAGACGAGCACGATCACGCCCGGGATCACGAACGCGACCACGACCGCGGCCGGCGCCATGTGGAAGCGCGGCGAGACGCGGGCGAGCCACGAGCTTCCCGGGAGCACGCCGTCGCGGCCCTGCGAGAAGAGCGTCCGCACCGCCGCCGCCTGGATGGCGAGCGTGCAGCTGAGGAAGCCGAGCACGATCAGCAGCAGCACGAGCTTCGCCGCCACCGTCCCGAACGACGCGTTCAGGATCGTCGTCGCCGGGTCGGCGTCCTGCCCCCCGATCACGGCGGGGAGGTTCGGCACCGCGAGGATCAGCCCGAGCGTGAGCAGGAACGAGACGAGCCCGCCCATCCCGAGCGTCATCAGCATCGCGCGCGGCACGCGCCGGCCCGGGTCCTTGACCTCCTCGGCGACGTCGCCGCAGGCCTCGAAGCCGAAGAAGATCCAGATCGCCATCAGCCCGGCCGCGAGGAACGCGCTCGTGTAGTGCGAGCCGCCCGCGCCCTGGTGGTGGAAGATCGCCGAGATCGGCTGGCGGTGGTGGAAGAAGAGCAGGTAGAGGCCGACGAGCAGCCCGCCGCAGAACTCCGCGACGAGGCCGACCGTCGCCGCCTTCGAGAGCAGCTGCGCCCCGAAGAGGTTGATCACCGCCGCGATCGCCACCATCGCGATCGCGATCCCGATCGTAAAGCCCGTCGTCGCCGTCGTCCCGAACAGCGCAGCCACGTAGCCGGCGCTGCCGTAGGCGACCGCCGCGACCGTCGCGAGCAGCGCCCACGTGTAGACCCAGCCGGTGAACCAGCCGTAGCCGCGTCCGCCGAGCCGGCGCGCCCACTGGTAGATGCCGCCGGCGATCGGGTACTGCGACGCCACCTCGCCGAAGACGAGCACGACCATCGCCTGGCCGACGACGACGAGCGGGATCGCCCAGATCACGGCCCCGCCGCCGGTCGCGAGCGCATAGGCGAAGAGGCTGTAGATGCCGACGAGCGGCGAGAGGTACGTGAAGCCGAGTGCGAAGTTCGACCAGATGCCCATCACCCGGCTGAGCTGCTGCTTGTAGCCGAGCGACTCCAGATACTGGACGTCCGCGTCCATCCCTCCTCCTTGGGAGATGTCGAAGCGCCGATTGAACGCAGCCACCGCGGCGCAGGTCAAGAGGTTCGCAACGGAGGCAACGTTCCCTGCCTGCGCGGCGGCTCGCCCGTGACCGGCCGGTGGCCGGCGAACGAAGACTCCAGCACGCCCTCGCCGCCGGTCAGGCCGGGGAGCAGCCGCTGCAGCTCGTTGATCCGGGCGGCCGGGACGGACGCGACGAGGCGGGTCAGCTCGGGCGGATCGACGCTTCCCTCGAGCCGGTGGAGCACAGCCATCGTCGCGCCGACCGACTGCGGGGGCAGCTCGATCTCGACGCGAAGCACCGGCTCGCAGACGACGGTGCCCGCCCGTTCGAGCGCCTGCCGGAGCACCAGCGGCGTCAGGCCCTCGTAGTCGCCCGGCATCGCGAGCGAGCCGCGCTTCGACGGCGGCCCGTCCGCGCTCGGGTAGTCGCAGCGCGTCATCGTCACGACACAGTCGGTGACGCGCCAGCCGCGGAGACCGGCCTGCAGCGCGGCGCGCACGTAGCGGCTCATTCCCTCCTCGAAGAGCTCGCGCCGCTTGTAGACGTACAGCGGCAGCCAGCGGTTCGCGACGTCGAGCCGGAACTCCACGCCCGAGTCCTCCGGCCCCGGCTCGATGCGCAGGCCGACCTCCGCCGAGAACGGGTTCGTCGGCGCGTTCAGGATCTCCAGCGCCTCGCCGCTCCCGCGCGGCCGCTCGACGTGGACGATCGTGGTGTCGCCGAACTCGACGGCGAGCCCGTAGTCGGCGGCGAGCGTCGCCTCGATCACCTGCTTCTGCACCTCGCCGTAGAGCGAGACGCAGAGGACGCCCTCGTCCTGCCGGACGCCGATCAGCGGGTCCTGCTCCGCGAGCTGCGCGAGCGCGAGGCTCAGCGCATGCGAGTCGGCGGCATCCAACGGGCGGACGACGGCCTCGAGCGTCGGCGCCGCGAACTCGTGCGCCGAGAGGGTTCCGCGCCGGCCCACCCGGTCGCCGATCCGGACGTCGGCGAGCCCCCACAGCTTCGTGATCTGACCCGCCGCCACCGCTCCCCCGCGTCTCGCGCCGCCGCGCTCGAAGACAGCGAGCGCCGTCACCTTCGCGTCGCCGCTCTCCCCGAACTCGAGCCGGTCGCGCACCCGCACGGTCCCGGCGAACATGCGGACGTACGCCGCCTTCTCGCCCGTCCGGCCGCGCTCGATCTTGAAGACCGCTCCGTCCGGCGAGGCTGCGGGGTCGCCTCCGGCCGCGGGAAGGAGCCGCGGGATCGCCGCCATCAGCTCGGCGACCCCGGCTCCCGTGAGCGCCGAGCCGGCGAGGACCGGGTACACCTCTCCGGCTGCGATCTCCGCCCCGAACGCCTCGACGAGCCCCGGGTTCCCGGCGAGTGGGATCGCGTCCGGCGTGAGCCGGTCGGCGACCGCGGCGAGGACGCGCTCCACGTCGGCGCCGTTCCGGTCGAGCTTGTTCACGAACAGGAGCGTGGGAAGCCGGAGCCGCTGCAGCGCGCGCATTAGGATCCGGGTCTGGGGCTGCACGCCCTCGACCGCGGAGAGGACGAGCACCGCGCCGTCGAGCACCGCCAGCGAGCGCTCGACCTCGGCGATGAAGTCCGGATGCCCAGGTGTGTCGATCAGGTTCACGGTCGTCTCGCCGATCGCGAACGAGACCACCGCCGCCTTGATCGTGATCCCGCGCTGCCGCTCGAGCGCGAGCGTGTCCGTCTGCGTCGTGCCTGCGTCGACGCGCCCGACCGCGTCGATCACCGCGGCCTCGTAGAGAAGCCGCTCCGTGAGAGTCGTCTTACCGGCGTCTACATGCGCCAGGATCCCGAGATTGAGCCATTTCCGTGCCACGTGTCATCTCCTTCGAAGAGGCGAACCCGTTCTCGATGGACATGACTGCGTGACTCAAGGCCCCTCCAGGTCGCATGGCGCCGGACGAACTGCGCCGAATCATACGATGCGGCCTCGCTACACTGGCGCGCGGCTCGGGCGATTAGCTCAGTTGGTTAGAGCGCCGCTCTGATAAGGCGGAGGTCCCTGGTTCGAATCCAGGATCGCCCATCGCTCCTTCCGGCCGGGCGGCTCAGTGGGCCCGGTACGTGCGAACCAGGTACTCCTCGACTGCGAGCAGGAACGTCTCGTCGCGGGCCAGCTCGGAGAGATGGCCCTTCGTCGCGTCGTCGAGCTCGTGGTCGTGGGCGAGCTCGACGAGGAAGTTCTCGGTGCGCCCGCTCTGCGAGAGCGCGGACATGCGCAGGAAGATCCGGCGCGCGTCGGCGTTCTGCGAGATCGCCTCGAGCGACTCGAGGTCCTCCAGCCATCCAGCGATCATGGGGTCCCAACGGGCGATCCCTCCGACGAGGTACGGCGGCCTCGGCGCGGGTTTTCCGCCGGCAGGCCTGAGCTATATTCGAAAACAGGGCCGCATGCAGGAGATGACCATCTACGGAGTGAGCTTCGATCTGGTCGGCAAGCAGCCGATCGTGCTCCTCAAGACCGCGGACGGGAACAAGTTCCTGCCGATCTGGATCGGCCACGCGGAGGCGGCGGCGATCCTGATGAAGCTGCAGAGCCAGACGTCGCCGCGGCCGATGACCCACGACCTCTTCAGCGACGTGCTCGACCAGCTCGGCGCGCAGGTCGTCCGGATCACCGTCACCGAGCTGCGCGAGAACACCTTCTACGCCCAGATCACCGTGCAGGCCGACGGGCAGGAGCTGGAGGTCGACTCGCGGCCGTCCGACGCGATCGCGCTCGCGATCCGCTCGGAGGCGCCGATCTTCGCCGCCGACCAGGTGATCGAGGAGTCGGCGATCGAGTTCGAGGGCGAAGAGGTGAACGAGGAGCAGCTCGAGGCCGAGGTCTCGCGCTTCCGCAGCTTCCTCGACGACGTCACCCCCGACCAGTTCGCCGAGGTCGAGGGCGAGGAAGAGGACTAGTCCTCGCCGCCGAGCTCGCGCTTCGTCAGTTCCAGCACCTTCGCGAACAGCTCTCCCAGTCCGGCCGCACTGAGCGGCCCGCGGTTCGTCCGCGCCAGGTAGCGCAGCATCCACTCCTCGCGCTCGGGATCGAGTACCTCCATGCCGCGCTCGCGCTTGTAGTCCCACATCCGCCGCACGAGCTCGAGCCGGCGGTTCATCGCGGTCACGAACACGACGTCGTTGTCGGAGACCTCCTCGCGGAGCCGGCGGATGTAGTCGTCGTCGGTCACGTCAGCACCGCGGCGGCGAGCGCGATCCCGTTGAAGAGGCCGTGGACGACCATCCCGGGGAGGACGCTGTCGGTGCGGTCGCGGACGATCGCGAGCGCGATCCCGAACGGGACGAGCACGAGCAGCGCCTCGACGAGCCCGTGTGCGAGCCCGAAGGCGAGGCCGACCAGCAGGATCGACGGCGCGCGTCCGAGGAAGCCGAGCAGCGACTGGCCGACGCCGCGGAACGTCAGCTCCTCGACCACCGGCGCGACGACGGCGAAGAGGACGCAGTTGGCGGCGAACGCGGCCGCGTGGGTGGGCTCCCACCCGGGCGGGGTCAGCCCCTGCTCGTGGCCGGGGCTCTGCGGCAGCGGCAGCACGGAGACGATCCCCTCCCAGACGAAGATCCCGACGATCGCGGCGGCGGCGAGCCCGACCGCGTTCCCCCAGCTGGCCGGCAGGCGCAGCGCGAAGAGATCGAAGCGGTCGATCGCGATCACGATCACGACGCCGATCCAGATCGCGTACAGGATCATCCCGCCCGCGAACGTCGACCACTCGTAGACGGTCTGGCTCGTGCCCTTGCCGCTCCCGCCCGAGAAGCGCGACGCGTAGTTGATCGCCGCGAGCAGGCCGACAAAGACGAGCCAGGCGACGAGGCGCTTCCGGTTGCGGGAGCTTCCGTCCACGCCGGGACTGTAGTTTCGGACGGTGCGCCACTTCACGCCGGAGGAGGCCAACGCCGCGCTCGCCGAGGTGCGGCCGCTCGTCGAGCGGATGGTCGCGCGCCGGCGGGAGCACGTCGAAGCCCTCGCGCGGCAGGAGGAGCTCGAGGCGAAGATCCGCGGCAACGGCGGCGGCATCCCGCCCGCCGAGCTCGCGGAGGCCGCCGCGCAGGTGGACGGCATCGCCCGCGACCTCGCCCGGATCGTCGACGAGATCGGCGAGCACGGCGCGGAGGTGAAGGACCTGGACGAGGGGCTGATCGACTTCCCGGCCCTGCGCGAGGGCGAGACGGTCCTCCTCTGCTGGCTGCTCGGCGAGGAGGAGATCGGCTGGTGGCACACGCTCGAGGACGGCTTCGCAGGCCGACGCCCGCTCCCGCTCTGAGGAATCGCCCGCCGCGCAGCGAACGGTAAAGGCGGATGTCCCCGCTCTGGAAGCATGTGATCGTCGCCGCCGTGATCTTCGGCATCGTCACGCTGCTCGAGCGCGTCGTCGACTGGCGCCTGCGCCACCGCCCGCTGCCGCCCGAGGCGGTGACCCGCTACAACGTCCTGCGGCGCAGCCTCAGCGCGGCGATCCTCGTCGTCGGCCTGTTCTCGGCGCTGCTCGCGATTCCGGAGGTGCGCACCGTCGCCGGCGGCCTCCTCGCCTCCTCCGCGCTGCTCGGCATCGTCGTCGGCTTCGCCTCGCAGCGGACGCTCGGGAACTTCGTCGCCGGCCTGCTGATCGCGGTCGCCCAGCCGGTGCGGATCGGCGACCTCGTCGAGTACGGCGGCGAGACCGGCACGATCGAGGAGATCGGGCTGACCTACACGTTCATCCGCACGACCGACCATGCGAGGCTCGTCGTCCCGAACGAGAAACTGGCCTCGGATAGCATCCGCAACGCCTCGATCCGGAATCGGGCGACGTTTGCCGAGATCACCGTTCCACTTCCTCTCACGACCGACCTGGGCGCCGCGCTCGACGGGCTGCGCGAGGAGTTCGCGTCGGAGAGCGACGCGCAGGCCTTCGTGAGCGGCCTGAACGGCAACGCGACGGTCACCGTCCGGGCGGCGGCGGTCAGCGAGCACGACGCGGAGCAGCTCGCGGCGGAGATGCGGCTGCGCGCGCACCGCCGGCTGCGCTCGCTCGGCGTCTGGGGATGACCCCGCCCAGGAAGCCGCAGAGCCGCCCGGCCCGCCGTTCGGCTCCGCCGATCCCGACCCGCCGGCGCAAGCGCCGCCAGAAGCGCCACGCCAGCCGGCGTCTCCTGCTCGTCGGCCTGGTCGCGATCCCGGTCGTCCTCGTCGTGCTCGGGCTCGGCGGCACGGCCGTCTTCGGCTCCAGCTGCGACCTCTCGTCGCTGCGCCCGGTCACCGCGGGCGAGAACTCGTTCGTCTACGCGTGGGACGGGAGCCTGCTCGGCGCGATCCCCGCGGAGCAGAACCGCACCGCCGTCACCCGCTCGGAGATCAGCCCCTGGGTGCCGCGCGCGACCGTGGCGATCGAGGACCGGCGCTTCTACAGCCACGGCGGGATCGACCCGGTCGGCATCGCGCGCGCCGTCGTCGCCGATCTCCGCGCCCGGAAGATCGTCCAGGGCGGCTCGACGATCACCCAGGAGCTCGTGCGCAACCTCTACCTCTCGCGCGAGCGGACGGTGAAGCGGAAGCTCGTCGAGGCCTGCCTCGCGATCAAGCTCGCGCACTCGTGGTCGAAGCCGAAGATCCTGACCGCCTACATGAACGAGGTCTACTACGGCGCCCACGCCTACGGCATCGAGGCGGCCGCCGAGACCTACTTCTCCGTCCCGGCCAAGGACTTGAGCATCGAGCAGGCGGCGCTGCTCGCAGGCCTGCCGCAGGCGCCCTCCGTCTACGACCCGTTCCACAACGCGCCCGCCGCCCTCGCGCGGCGCGACCAGGTGCTGAAGGCGATGCGCGACGGCGGCGACATCACGGCGGCCGAGTACGCGCACGCCGTCCACGACCGCAGCCTCCACCTGAACCCCGGCTCCGCCTATACGAAGATCAAGGAGCCGTACTTCTTCAGCTACGTCGAAGACCTGCTCCAGCAGGAGTACGGCGCCAACACCGTCCGCTCGGGTGGGCTCCAGGTCTACACGACGATCAACCCGCACTTCCAGGCGGACGCGAGGACAGCGATCGTGCGGATCCTCGGCCGGAACGACGATCCCGCCGCGACGATCGTCTCGATCGATCCGCGCAGCGGCGCGATCCGTGCGATGGCCGCTGTCACTCCGGGCGACCAGCAGAACCAGTTCAACTTCGCGACGAGCGCGCTCCGCCAGCCGGGCTCGACGTTCAAGACGATCGCGCTCGCGACCGCGGTCTCGCAGGGCATGGATCCGTTCAGCACCACCTATCTCTCCGCGCCGCTCCATCTGAAGGGCTGGGACGTCCAGACCTACGACCACACGTACCTCGGCGACACGACGGTCGCGACGGCGACGCTCCACTCGGACAACACCGTCTACGCGCGCCTGGCGCTCGACGTCGGGCCGGACAACATCGCCGCGATGGCGCAGAAGCTCGGCGTGCGGACGAAGCTGGACACGAACGGCTACGTGCCGCCGTCGATCGCGCTCGGCTCGGTCGCCGTGACGCCGCTCGACATGGCGTCCGCCTACGCGACGCTCGCGGACGGGGGCATCTACTCGAAGCCGATGGCGATCACGAAGGTCGTGCTCGCCGACGGGAAGGTCGACACCGACGCCGGCTGGGGCAAGCCGCAGCAGACGCGCGTGATCCCCGACTGGGTCGCGTCGACGGTCACCAAGGTGCTGGAGGAGAACATGCTCGCCGGCACCGGCGTCGGCGCCCACGTCTCCGGCTACACCGACGCGGGCAAGACCGGCACCACCGACAAGTACGCGGACGCCTGGTTTTCCGGCTACACGCAGCGGCTCGAGGCGACGGTCTGGATGGGCTATCCGAAGGGCGAGATCCCGATGCTCGACGTGCACGGCGTCGCCGCCTCCGGCCCGGGCTTCCCCGCGTCGATCTGGCACCTGTACATGACGTCGGTGATCGGACGGCGGAAGGACGTGCCCTTCCGAGCGACGGCCGGAACTCCGGACTTCAAGCCCTGGCGCGCCAAGTACCAGTACTTCGGCGGAACCGCCCCGGCGACAACGACCTCGGCGACGACGAAGACGCACACGGCGCACACCTCGACCGCGGCGACGACCGCGCCGCCGACGACCGCCGGCACGCCGACCGTGACCGAGCCGACGACGACGACCGAGCCGGAGACGACGATCGTCCTCCCGACGACGACCCTTCCGGACGTGACGACGACGCCGTAGCTAGGGGGTCGTCGTCGTGTCGGTCGTGGTCTGAGTGGTGTCGGTCGTGTCCGTCGTGTCTGTCGTGATCTCCACCGTCGTGGTCGGCAACGGAGGCGTGGTGGTCGTCGCCTGAGTGGTCGTCCGGCGCTGGGTGGTCGCCGGCCGGGTGGTGGGAGTCGTGGTCGTCGTTGGGCTCGTCGTCGTGGCCACGATCGGTGTCGTCACGGGGGTGGCGGTCGAGTTCGAGCGAGTGGTCGAGCGCCGCGTCGAGGTCTGGGCCTTCGCGTCGGTCGTGCCGAGCGGGGGTCCCGACACGCCGGAGGGGCGCGTCACCGCCCAGGCGAGACCTGCGCCCGCGAGCGCGAGCGCGACCAGCACGACCGCGACGACTCCGGTGCGGGCGCGGCTGCGCTCCGCCGCCGCTGGCGGCGGCACGGCCGGGAGCACGCGGGTCACGTTGGTCGCCTCGGCCGCCGCGACCGGCGTCGCCGCGAGCGCCGCGTAGGCCGCCGCCCCGTCCGCGGGGCGCTGGGCCGGATCCTTGGCGAGCATCTGCTCCGTGAGCGCGACCAGCGCCGGCGGAACGTCGGCGGCGACCGGCGCCATCGGCGGCGGCGGCGCGTCGCGATGGAGCGCCGCCAGCTCGAGCGCGTCGCCAGACACGAACGGCAGCCGGCCCGTGAGCAGGTGGAAGAGGATCACGCCGAGCGCGTAGACGTCGCTCGCCGGGCCTGCGGGCTCACCGGCCGCCTGCTCGGGCGAGATGTAGTTCGCCGTCCCGAGCACCGTGCCCGCCTCGGTCAGGGTCCCCTCGCCGGCGGCGCGTCTCGCGATCCCGAAGTCGGCGATCTTCGGCCTGCCGTCCTCGTCGAAGAGGATGTTCGCGGGCTTGAGGTCGCGGTGGACGATCCCGCGCTCGTGGGCGTGCGCGAGGCCCGCTGCGACACCGAGGGCGATCGGCTCGATCGCCTCGACGGGGAGGGGCTCGCCCGGCGCGAGCCGTTCCGCGAGTGTCCCGCCCGGCAGGTACTCGAGCACCATGAACGGGCGGCCGTCGACCTCGCCGTAGTCGAACAGCTGCATGACGTTCTGGTGGGCGAGCGAGGCGACGGCCTGCGCCTCGCGCCGGAACCGCTCCGGGTCGGCGGTCGGCGCGAGGAGCTTCACCGCCACGGTCCGCCCGAGCTCCTGGTCGTGGGCGCGCCAGACCTCCGCGCCCTCGCCGCCTCCGAGCAGCTCCTCCAGCCGGTAGCGGCCGGCGATCTCGTCGCCTGGCGAGCTCATGGCTACGGTATGCGCAGATCGTGGAAGTGCTAGTCACCCTCGAAGAGGCGCAGCGCCAGATCCTCGATCGCGTCCGGCCGCTCGAGGCGGAAGACGTGCCCGTGGCGGAGTCTGCGGGCCGCGTCGCGGCGGAGGACGTCCGCGCACGCGTCGATCTCCCGCCCTTCCCCAGCTCGGCGATGGACGGGTTCGCGGTTCGCTCGACCGACACGCCGGGGACGCTGCCGGTTGTCTTCCGCGTCGCCGCCGGGCGACCTGCCGAGCGACCACTCGCCGACGGCGAGGCGATGGGAATCTCGACGGGCGGCGTCGTTCCGGAGGGGGCAGACGCCGTCGTTCCGCTCGAGATTGTTGTCGAGGGTGGCAACAGTATCGAGATCCCGAAGCCGGTTCCCGCGGGCGCGAGCGTTCGCCCACGCGGCGGCGATGTGTCGGCGGGGGACGTGGTGGTGCGGGCGGGAACGCGGATCAACGCGGCGCAGGTCGGCGCACTCGCGGCCGCGGGCGTCGAGCGTGTGCGCTGTGCCCGTGCGCCTTTCGTCGCCGTTGTCTCGACGGGGACGGAGCTCGTGCCTCCAGGCGCCCCGCTCGGACCTGGACAGGTCTACGAGGCGAACGGCGTCATGCTGGCGGCTGCGCTCGCCGCCGCCGGCGCCCAAACCGTCGCGCCGGTCTCCGTCGCCGACGACGAGGCGGCGCACCGGGAGGCGCTGGAGCGCGGCCTCGAGGCCGACGTCCTCGTCACCTCCGGCGGCGTCTCCGTCGGGCCGCACGACCTCGTGCGCGCGACCGAGCGGGAGCTCGGCGTCGAGGAGGTGTTCTGGCGCGTCGCGATCAAGCCCGGCAAGCCGGTCGCCTTCGGCCTTCGCGGCCGGACGCTCGTCTTCGGACTTCCGGGCAATCCCGTCTCGGCGCTCGTCGGCTGCGAGCTGTTCGTCAAGCCCGCGCTGCGCGCCCTCCAGGGCCTCGTCGACCCGCTGCCGCGCTTCGAGCCGGGCCGGCTGGCGGCGCCGCTGCGGCGCAACGACTCCCGTGACGAGCTCGTTCGCGCGCGCGTGCGCCGGGACGACGAGCAGATCGTGCTCGAGCCGCTGAGCGGGCAGGAGTCGCACATGATCGCCGCGGCCGCCGCGGCGGACGCGCTCGTCCACGTCCCGCGGGGCGAGGGCGAGATCGCAGCTGGGGCGACGGTGCGCTGGCTGCGGCTCGGCGTGTCGGGCTAAAGCGGCCCGGCGGCCCGCTGTCGCTCGGAGTACGACACGGGCCGGCTCGGAACGAGCAGTGCGCGCAGGAGACGGCGCAGCGGGCCGCGTCTGCGCTCGTGCTCGGGCGGATACGGCGCGTAGCGGCCGACCGCGAGCGCGGCGAGCTGGCCGGCGCCGGCCAGCCAGCCCAGCGCGACGACCAGCAGCGGCGCCGGCGCGTAGCCGACGGCGAACAGCTTGACGATGTACCACGGCGCGTCCCAGCCGAGCCCGAGCCGCGAGGCGAACGACCAGACGAGCAGACCCGGTCCTGCGAGTCCTGCGAGGAGGACGGCGAGCCGCGGCCACACGCCGTGGGTGCGCACCTGCGGCAGCCAGAGCCAGACGTGCAGGCACGGCAGCAGGAAGACGAGCGCGAACGGGTCGGTCGCGACGACGAGCAGCCCGACGACGGAGAGCGCGAGCAGCGCGGCGGCGTGGCCGGCGAGCTCCTCCTCGGCCGTGATCGGCCGCCGCGGGATCAGCCGGTCGCGCGCGACGATCCAGCCGATGCCCGCGAGCACGGCGAGTCCCACGAGCGCCCCGGACGGCCAGTCGACCGCTCCGAGCGGCGGCGGCCGCCCGTCGGTGTGTCCCCAGAGGCCCGCGAGCGCGAAGAGGCCGAAGACGACGCCGATCCAGGCCCAGAACGCGAGCCTGCTGCGGTAGCTCCGCAGCGCGGGCGCGATTCTGATCCGCCGCCGCCGGCAGCGCGCGAAGAGGTCGACCGCGGCCGCGATGAACGGCAGGAGCGAGGCGACGAGCACGATCTCGATCGCCCAGCCGCGCACGAGGCGCTGGCCGAGGTAGACGTAGCTCGACGGCCCCTGCGCGAGCGCGACGCCCTGCTGCATCGCGTCGATCGCGTCCTGAACCGCGCGTCCGACCTCGCCGAGCCGCGCCGGGTTGAGCCGTTCGCGGCCCGCCGTCGTGTCCGCGGGCGGGCGGTCGCCGGCTGTCGTGACCGTCACCGCCGGGATCCCGCGCGTGACGAACGGCGCCTGCTCGTAGGCGCTGTAGGGGAAGCCGAGGTCGATCAGCTGTCGCAGACCGCTGGTGCGCAGCGGCTCCTTGCCGGTCTCGTGCAGGAGCGCAACGCGGATCGTCTCGAGGAGGCCCGCAGCCGGCGTCCGGGCGGTGTCACCGGTCAGTTGAATGCGCGGCAGTCCGCCGCCGCCGATCGAGTCGAGGTTGACGATCGCGATCACGTTCCGCCGCGTGGCGGGATCGGCTGCGAACCGGGCCGCGCCGAGTCCGCCGTCCTCCGCGCCGTCCGTCGAGAGGAAGACGAGCGAATAAGGCAGCGAGGCCTGCGGCGCGGTGGTCGTGGGCGCGTACGCGCTTGCGAGCTCGATGAGCGCGCCGGTTCCGGAGGCGTTGTCGTCGAGGCCGGAGCCCGTTCCGCTGTCGTCGCGGTGGGCCATGATCACGATCCGCCGCTGCGAGAGGCCGAGCTTCTCGACCGCGAGATTGACGAGGCGGACGCGGCCGCGGCCGGGCACCGTCGCCGTCCAG
>DASZYW010000054.1:0-8063 GCA_035545195.1 Gaiellaceae bacterium | reverse complement strand
GACGTGCTCGAGCCCGCCGCCCGCCTCGCGGAGCGCCGCCTCGACGATCTCCAGGCAGCGCTTCGCCTGGCCGTACGGATCCGGCGGCGGGTCGGCGTCGCCGGGCATGATCGGCGCCGTTCCCGCGACGAAGACCCGTTCGCCCGCCACGACGGCGCGCGAGTAGCCGCCGCGCCGCTCCCAGTCCGAGCCGGACCCGATCGTGCGCCGCTCCATCGCTCCTACTATCGCAGCGTGGACGTGCTGGCGGCGATCGACGGCTGGGGAGCGGATCACGCCGCGGCCGGAGTCGCCGGCCGCGTCGCGGCGACGCACGGGGAGGCGGAGCACGTCTTCGCCTGGGCGTCGGTGACGAAGCTCCTGACCGGGCTCGCGGTGCTGGTCGCGGTCGAGGAGGGGACGGTCGACCTCGACGAGCCGGCCGGTCCGCCCGGCGCGACGCTGCGCCACCTGCTCGCGCACGCGTCGGGGCTCGGGCCGGAGGCGGACTCGCCGCGGATGGCGCCGGAGCGTCGGCGCATCTACTCGAACGCGGGCATCGAGGCGGCCGCGGAGCTCGTCGCCGCGCACGCGGAGATGCCGTTCGCGGAGTACTTCGAGCAGGCGCTGGCGCCGCTGGGGCTGCGCGGCTCGCTCGCCGGCTCGCCGGCGTACGCCTACTCGGGACCGCTCGGCGACCTGCTCGCGCTCGGCTGCGAGCTGCTCGCGCCGGTGCTCGTCGCGCCGGAGACGCTGGCCGAGGCGACCTCGGTGCAGTTCCCTGGCCTCGCGGGCGTCCTCCCGGGGTGGGGCCGCCGGGAGCCGAACGACTGGGGTCTCGCCTTCGAGCTCCGCGACGCGAAGCGCCCGCACTGGATGGGCGACCGCGTCTCGCCGCGGAGCTTCGGCCACTTCGGGCTGGCGGGGACGTTCCTCTGGGTCGACCCCGACGCGGGCGTCGCCTGCGCGGCGCTGACCGACCGCGAGTTCGGCGACTGGGCGAAGGCCGCGTGGCCGCCGTTCAACGACTCGGTGCACGACGCCGCGCTCGACGCGCGCAAGTAACAGACTGTTACTTGCTGCGTTGCGAGCCGGCGTTCCTCCATCGGCGGCCTGGCCGGACGAGCCGTGTCCGGGCTCGTAACAGTCTGTTACTAGCTCGGCTCGTCATCCGCGAAGAGCGGGCGCAGGAACTCGTCGAACGTCTCCCGGTCGCAGCTCGCCACCACCGCCGGCGTGATCGCCGCCACCGTGGCGGTTCGGGGCACCCCCATCGCGAGCGCTACCTCGCCGAAGTAGTCGCCCGGGCGGAGCACGGCGTGCGCCGCGCCCGAGACCTGCGTCACCGAGAGCAGCCCGGTGAAGAGCACGTAGAACCGCTCGCCCAGGTCGCCCTCGCGGACGATCACGGTGCCGGGCGCGACCTCCTCGCGTTCCATCCGCTTCGCGAGCCGCGCGATCGTCTCGCCGGGGAGGCCGGCCAGCAGCTCGACCCGCATCAGCTCGTGCGCGGTGGCCGCGGCGCGGGGCGTTACTCCTCCTCGTCCGGTTCGCGCTCGTCCGGATCCTCGGGGGACTGCATGTCCTCCTCCTCGCGGCCGCGGTCGGTCTGCGCCTGCTCGTGCTCTTCCTCGGTTGCACCCGGATTGTCGTGCATCGCTCCTCCTACTATGGCCGAATGGGACGCCTGGACGAGTGGAGGTTCTGCCCGCGCTGCGGCGAGCCAATCGAGGTCGAGGAGCGGCACGCGACGTGCGCGCACTGCGGCTTCGAGGAGTACGGGAACTCGGCGCCCGCCACCGAGGCGCTCGTGCTCCGCGACGGCCGCGTTCTGCTCTCACGCCGCGGGATCGAGCCGCACAAGGGCAAGTGGGACCTCCCCGGCGGCTTCCTCGAGGAGGCGGAGCACCCGCTCGACGGCGTCCGGCGCGAGCTCCGGGAGGAGACGGGCCTCGAGATCGAGGTGCACCGCTTCCTCCGCGCGGGCGTCGAGCGCTACGGCAGGCAGGACGTCCTCATCCTCAGCTGGCTCGCGAGTGCGCCCGACGGCGAGCCCGAGGCGACCGACGACGTCGCGGAGCTCGCGTGGCTGGCGCCCGACGAGCTGCCCGCGCCGGAGGAGTTCGCGTTCGCCCACCACGCGCGTCTCCTTGCCGATTGGGCGGGTGGGACCCTGCTCCCGAAAGATGAGCCGAACGGCCCATAGGCAATCCGGCCCTCCGCGTCGATCATGCCGCCATGAGCGAACGCGGCTTCCACACGATCGAGGACGACATCGCGGAGACCTGGCTCGAGGACTGGGCCGGCGCGGGCGTCGCCGAGATCGAGGAATTCCTGAGCAAGCACGCCGCCTTCGTCGCGTTCCTCGCGGATCGCGGCGCCGAGGCGTAGCGCGAGGCTGGCCTCCTAGGCCAGGCCGAGGTTCTTCTCGAGCATGCCCTTCGGCATGGCGCCGACCGCGGCGGCCTTCGGGGCGCCTCCCTCGAAGAGGATCATGTTCGGGATCGACTGCACGCCGTAGCGCATCGCCAGGTCCTGGTTCTCGTCGATGTTCACCTTGACGAGCTTGATCTGCCGCTCGTCGGCGATCTTCTCCAGCACGGGCGCGACCGCATGGCAGGGGCCGCACCACTCGGCCCAGAAGTCCACGATCACGGGGCCCTCGGCCTGCAGCACCTCGTTCTCGAACGTCGCGTCTGTTGCGTTTGTGGCCATCGTTTCCTTTCGATTCGTCGCAGTCCGGGAGCGAGTACCCGCTCCGTCTCTTGTAGGAACGCTCCCGCCTAGACTGATCTTCCCGTGAGCGACGCCATCTTCCAGTCTCTACCGGACAAACCCGACCATCCCGCGCTCGAGGAGGCGGTGCTGGAGCGCTGGGAGCGCGAGGGCACGTTCGAGCAGCTGCGCGCCCAGAACGCGGGCGGGCCGACCTTCTCGTTCGTCGACGGGCCGGTGACGGCGAACCGGTTCTCGCTCGGCGTCCACACCGCGTGGGGACGGACGCTGAAGGACGTCTTCCAGCGCTACAAGGCGTTGCGCGGCCACGACCAGCGCTACCAGAACGGCTTCGACTGCCAGGGCCTCTGGATCGAGGTCGGTGTCGAGCACGAGCTCGGCCTCAACTCGAAGCGCGAGATCGAGGAGTACGGGCTGGAGAACTTCGCCCGCAAGTGCCGCGACGTCGTCGTCCGCTCGTCCGAGGCGCTGACCCGCGGCTCGAAGCGGCTCGGCCAGTGGATGGACTGGGGCAAGGACTACTTCACCTTCAGCGACACGAACATCGAGTACGTCTGGCGGATGCTGAAGACCGTTCACGAGCGCGACTGGCTCTACCTCGGCCACCGCTCGACCGAGTGGTGCCCGCGCTGCGGCACGTCGATCTCGCAGCACGAGCTGATCGGCTCCTACGTCGACCGTGCCGACCCCTCGCTCTACGTCCGGCTGCCACTGCTCGAGCGCGAGGGCGAGTGCCTCGTGGTCTGGACGACGACGCCGTGGACGCTGCCGGCGAACGTCGCCGCCGCGGTCAATCCCGAGGCGGAGTACGGGCGCCGCGCCAACGGCGAGTGGGTCGCGACCGGCCGCTACCCCGACGAGACGTTCGAGGAGAAGAGGCGCGGCGCCGACCTCGTCGGCTGGCGCTACCGCGGCCCCTTCGACGAGCTCGCGCCCGGCGGCGGGGTCGAGCATCGCGTGATCCCGTGGGACGAGGTCTCGCTCGACGAGGGCACCGGCATCGTCCACATCGCGCCGGGCTGCGGCGCCGAGGACTTCGAGCTCTCCCGCGTCCACGAGCTGCCGGTGCTGGCGCCGGTGGACGAGGCGGGCCGCTTCTACGACGACTACGGCTGGCTGCACGGGCTCTCGACCGTCGAGGCCGCGGAGCAGATCATCGGCAACCTGCAGGAGAAGGGCGTCCTCGTCGAGTCCGGCCTCTACGAGCACCGCTATCCCGAGTGCTGGCGCTGCCACACGCCGCTGATCTTCCGGATCGCCGACGACTGGTTCATCTCCGTCCGCGACCTGCGCGCGCAGATGCTCGAGGCTAACGCGACCGTCGAGTGGACGCCCGAGTACATGGGCAAGCGCATGGACGACTGGCTCCACAACATGGGCGACTGGAACATCTCCCGGCGCCGCTACTACGGGCTGCCGCTGCCGTTCTATCCCTGCGCGTGCGGCCACCTGAACGTGATCGGGTCCCGCCGCGAGCTCGAGGAGCGCGCCGTCTCCGGGCTCGACCAGCTCGAGGAGCTGCGCCGCCCCTGGATCGACCGCGTCCCCGTCCGCTGCGCCGAGTGCGGCGAGCCGGTCGAACGCATCAAGGAGGTCGGCGACGTCTGGCTCGACGCGGGCATCGTCCCCTTCTCGACGCTGGGCTGGCGGAACGAGGAGCGCGTCCCGGGCGGCTTCGGGGCGGGCGCGGCGAAGGGCCTGACCACCGCCGATCTCCCCGATCACGCGTACTGGGAGAAGTGGTTCCCGGCCGACTGGGTCTCCGAGATGCGTGAGCAGATCCGGCTCTGGTTCTACTCGCAGCTCTTCATGTCGGTCGTGCTGACCGGGAAGGCGCCGTTCCGGCGCGTGCTCGGCTACGAGAAGATGCTCGACGAGACCGGGAGGGAGATGCACGCGTCGTGGGGGAACACGATCCCGGCCGAGGAGGCGTTCGCACGCATGGGCGCCGACGTCATGCGCTGGCAGTACTGCGCCCAGCCGCCCGACCGGAACCTGCTCTTCGGCTTCGGCCCGGCCGACGAGATCAAGCGCAAGCTCCTCACCTTCTGGAACTCGGTCAAGTTCTTCGTCGACTACGCGAACATCGCCGGCTTCCGGCCCTCATGGGACGCGCTCGAGCCGCAGGGCGACCTGCAGCCGCTCGACCGCTGGCTCGTCGAGCGGACGCGCGCCTTCGTCGCCGACGCGACCGCCGGCTACGAGTCGTGGCTGGCCGTCGAGGTGGTGGACGATTTCGAGGCGTACCTCGACGACCTCTCGAACTGGTACATCCGGCGTTCCCGCCGCCGCTTCTGGGAGGAGGACGAGGTGGCGCTGCAGACGCTCTGGTACGCCCTCGTCCAGACGCTGCGCGTGCTCGCGCCGATCCTGCCGTTCCTCACCGACCATCTCTGGCGCACGCTCGTCCTCGACGGCCCGGAGTCGGTGCACCTCGCCGGCTGGCCGGAGACGCCGGAGCCGGACTCGGCGCTGCTGGACGAGATCGCCGAGGTGCGGCGCGTGGTCGCGCTCGCGCACCAGGCGCGCTCGGGCGCCGGCCTGAAGCTCCGGCAGCCGCTGCGCCGGCTGATCGTCGAGGGCGCGAACGGCGCCTCGCTCCACGTCGACGTGATCGCCGACGAGGTGCGCGCGAAGGAGATCGAGTTCGGGCACGTCGAGTCGGAGCTGCGCGTGAAGCCGAACCTGCCGGTGCTCGGCCCGCGGCTCGGGAAGGAGCTGCGGGCGGTGCAGCAGGCGCTGCAGGCGGGCGAGTTCGAGGAGCTGGGGGAGGGCCGCTTCCGGGCGGCCGGCCACGAGCTCGGACCGGAGGAGGTGCTCGTGGAACGGAGCGGCCGCGAGGGCTTCGCGGTCGCGTCCGAGTCGGGCCTGACGGTCGCGCTCGACACGGAGCTCGACGCGGAGCTGCTGCTCGAGGGCCGCGCGCTCGACCTGATCCGCGCCGTCAACCAGCTGCGCAAGGACGAGGGCTACGAGCTGACCGACCGGATCCTCCTGACCGTGCCCGAGTCGGAGGCGGATGTCGTCGAGGCGTTCCGCGACCGGATCGCCGCCGAAGTGCTCGCGACCGAGATCGGCCTCGGGGACGAGCTGTCGCTCGCGAAGGCCTAGGCCGTCGCGGCCACGTCCGGTGTCAGGCACCCGACATGGCCGTGGCGGACGTGGCTCGAGGCGCCGCGCGGCTTGCGCCAGCCATTCCGTCCGGCGAGGACGCGTCTCGAGCCGACACGTCCGGTGTCAGACACCGGACGTGTCCGGAACCGACTAGGCGAAGGCGCGGGCCAGGCGCTCGAGCCCGAGGTCGAGCACGTCGTCGGAGACGGCGAGCGAGAGCCGCGCCCAGCCGTGGCCGCGCTCCCCGAAGCCCTCGCCCGGCGCGAGCGCGACGCGATGGTCCTCGAGTAGGTGCTCGCATGTGATCCGCTCCGGCAGGCGGAACCAGACGAAGAACGTCCCCTCGCCGCGCGCGTCCAGTCCCGCGATCGCCGCGACCGCGCGGTCGCGGCGCGCCTCGTAGAGCGCGCGGCGCTGCTCGACCGACTCCTGGGGGCCGGTCAGCGCGGCGACGCCCGCCTCCTGAACCGCCCGGAAGACGCCGGCGAACTGGTGGTTCTGCAGATCCTCGATCCGCGCGACGAGCTCCGCGTTCCCGAGCGCGAAGCCGAGCCGCCAGCCGGCGATCCCGTACGTCTTCGACATCGAGAAGAGCTCGAGCCCGGACTCGCGCGCGCCGTCGACGGCGAGGAAGCTCTGCGGCCGGCGCCCGTCGAAGACGAGGTCGCCGTAGGCGAAGTCGTGCAGCAGCCACGCACCCGCGTGCTGCGCCCACTCGATCGCCTCCTCGAAGACGCCCTCGGGCGCGCAGGCGGCGGTCGGGTTGGACGGGTAGTTCAGGTAGAGGCAGGCGGCCTCGGCGGGCGCGGCGTCCCAGTCGGGGCGTCCGTCGGCGAGCAGCGGCAGCGGCACGAGCGCCGCGTTGACGAGCGCGACCGCCGAGCGGTAGTCCGGATAGCCGGGGTCGGGCAGCACCATCGCGCCGCCGCGCTCGACCGCGACCTGGGCGAACTCCATCAGCCCCGTCTTCGAGCCGGGGAGGATCGCCACCTCGCGGGCCGGGTCCAGCTCGACGCCGTAGACGTCGCGGTAGCGGGCCGCGATCGCCTCCTTCAGCTCCGGGATGCCCGCGAACGGGGCGTACCCGTGGGTCGCTGCGTCGCGGCGACGCGCCGCCGCTGCCAGCGCTTCGGCGACGTGGGGCGGCGGCCCGAGGTCCGGGTTGCCGCGGCCGAGGTCGACCAGCGGCTCGCCGTCGGCGGCCGCAGCCTCGGCGACGCGCGCGAGCAGCCGCGTGAAGTACTGCTCCGGCAGCCGCTCGAGCCGGTGCGGACGCGGCCTACGCAGCGGAGCGCTCGGCGCGGCGGAGCTCGATCGGGAGCTTGAAGACCACGTCTTCCGAGCCGAAGACCGCCTCGCGGATGTCGTCGACGCCGCGCGCGCGGAACCAGTCGCAGACACGCTCGACGAGGCGTTCCGGAACCGACGCCCCCGAGGTCAAGCCGACGGTCTCGCGTCCTTCGAGCCAGGCCTCGTCGATCGCCGTCTCGTCCTCGACGAGATGCGCGTCGATCCCGGCGGCGCGCGCGACGTCGACGAGCCGGAGCGAGTTCGACGAGTTCCCGCTGCCGATCACGAGCAGCAGGTCGACCCGGTCCAGGAGCTCCTTGACCGCCCACTGCCGGTTCGAGGTGGCGTAGCAGATGTCCTCGCGTGCCGGCCCCTTGATCTCGGGGAAGCGGCGGCGGAGCACGGCGACGATCTCGTTCGTCTCGTCGACGGAGAGCGTCGTCTGGGTGACGTAGGCGAGCGGCCGGTCGCCGGGCAGCACGATCCGCTCCGCGTCCTCGGCAGACTCGACGAGCACGATCGCGTCGGGTGCTTCGCCGAGCGTGCCCTCGACCTCCTCGTGGCCGGCGTGGCCGATCAGGACGATCGCGTAGCCGTCGTCCGCGTACCGGCGCGCCTGCGCGTGCACCTTCGTGACGAGCGGGCAGGTCGCGTCGATGGTCGTCAGCCCGCGCCGCGCCGCGGCGTCGCGGACGGAGGGCGCGATCCCGTGCGCCGAGAAGACGAGCGGCACCCCTTCGGGGACGTCCTCGACCGCGGCGACGAAGACGGCGCCGCGTGCCTCGAGCTCACGGACGACGTGGGAGTTGTGGACGATCTGCTTGCGGACGTAGACGGGCGCGCCGTAGAGAGCAAGCGCCCGCTCGACCGTCTCGACCGCCCGCTCGACGCCCGCGCAGTACCCCCGCGGCGCCGCCAATAGAACGCGCTTCACCAAACCGGGG
>DASZYW010000053.1:0-8457 GCA_035545195.1 Gaiellaceae bacterium | reverse complement strand
CGTGACGAGCAGCGCCGCGGCGAGCGTCAACGGCACGAGCGCGAGCCCGAGCAGGGAGTAGCGCAGCGCCGACGGCCGGGCGCCGTGGCGCCGCGCGACCTGGAGCCAGAGCAGCGCCGAGAGGGAGCCCGTGATCGCGAGGTTCGGCCCGAGGTCGAGCCCGAGCAGGAGCGCGCGCGGATGCGTGGGCGCGTGCGCCGACAGCAGCACCGCCGCCGGCAGGTTGTTGACCACGACCGAGGCGCCCGCGGCGAGCCACGCCGAGCTCCAGCGCCCCAGGTCCGGCGCGAGCGAGACCGCGCGCGCGACCGTCCCGAGCAGCACCGCGAGCGCGAGCACGCCGAGCAGGAGGACGGGGTTCGCCGCGTCGAGGATCCGTCGCCGGCCGAGGCGTGCGAGCAGCGCGACGGCCACTCCGAGCGCGAGCACCGGCAGCGCGGGTCGCGCCAGCACGAGCACGAGCACCGCGGCCGCCGCGATCCCGGCGCCGCCCGGACCGAGGCGCGCCTCGACGGCCTGCGGCTCCGGCGCCGAGACCTCCCGCGGCCGCAGCACGACCGCGACAAACGCGATCGTCAGCGCGACCGCGACCGCCCAGGCCGGCGCGAAGTGGGCAGCGAAGTCGGAGCCGTTCGCATGCTCCTGCGAGAGCACGATCAGGTTCGTCAGGTTCGCGCCAGGCAGCAGCAGCGACGCGCTGTTCGCCATGAACACGGCGCCGTAGAGGAACGCCGCCTCGTCGAGGCCGCGCCGCCGCGCGGCGTGCAGCAGCACCGGCGTCATGAAGACGACCGCCGTGTCGAGGTTCAGCACCGCGGTCACCGCCGCCTCGACGAGCAGCAGCCCCGCGAGCAGCGCGAGCGCGCCGCCCGGCGCCCGCGCGACGAAGGCGCCGGCCGCCTCGAAGACCCCTTCCTTCGCCGCCGCCGCCCCGATCAGCAGCAGCCCGGCGACGAGCGCGAACGCCGGCCACGCCTGCGAGAACGCGGCGTGCGCGTGCGCGAAGGTCACCCGCGAGTCTTACCCGAAGAACGCCTTCGCCACGTCGTACCACTCCGGCGTGACGAGCTTCAGCTCCGCCGTCGCCTCGGCCAGCGCGACCGCGACGACGTCGTCGCCGCGCAACGCGGCCATCTGGCCGAACTCGCCCGCGAGCGCCAGATCGGCCGCCTTGAGGCCGAAGCGGGTCGCGAGCACGCGGTCGCGCGGCGTGGGGGAGCCGCCGCGCTGGATGTGCCCGAGCACGGTGACGCGCGTCTCGAAGCCGGTGCGCGCCTCGATCTCGCGCCCGAGCGCCTCGCCAACACCGCCGAGGACGACGTGGCCGAACTGGTCGGTCGCGCGCGCCTCGCCGGCGACCATGGTGCTCTCGCCGGAGTCGAACGTCAGCTCGTAGCCCTCGCTGACGACCACGATCGAGAAGCTCTTGCCGCGCGCGTGCCGCTTGCGCAGCTCCTCGCACGCCGCCTCCACCGTCGTCTTCTGCTCGGGGATCAGGATCACGTCGGCGCCGCCCGCGATCCCGCTCATCACGGCGATCCAGCCCGCGTGGCGGCCCATCACCTCGACGACCATGACGCGGTTGTGCGACTCGGCCGTCGTGTGCAGCCGGTCGATCGCCTCGGTCGCGATCGTCACCGCGGTGTCGAAGCCGAAGGTGTAGTCGGTGCCCGAGAGGTCGTTGTCGATCGTCTTGGGGACGCCGACGACCGGCAGCTGGTGCTCGGCGTAGAGCCGGGCGGCGACGCCGAGCGTGTCCTCGCCGCCGATCGCGACGAGCGCGTCGAGCTCCCGGTCGCGGAAGTTCTGCAGCACCCGCTCCGGCCCGCCCTCGAGCTTGTACGGGTTCGTGCGGCTCGTGCCGATGATCGTGCCGCCGCGCGGCAGGATCCCGGAGACGGCCTGCGGCGTCAGGTCCTCGAAGATCGGCTCCACAAGGCCGCGCCAGCCCTCGCGCACGGCGACCGCGTCCCAGCCGTTCGCGTCGGCGCGGCGCACGACCGCGCGGATGACCGCGTTCAGCCCCGGACAGTCTCCGCCGCCCGTGAGGATCCCGATCGTCTTCGCCATCGCCTGTAACTCCTAGCGATTCCGACGGCTCCCTGCCTCAGTGGGTTGCCGCAGGACCGGGAAATTGACCGGTTTGACGGCGACAGGATGCGATGCCGAAGGTGGGGGTCGAACCCACACTCCCCGAAGGGAACCGGATTTTGAGTCCGGCGCGTCTGCCAGTTCCGCCACTTCGGCGTGACGGGGCCATCGTACGCCCGACGGAGGAGCGGTTTCCCAAGTTGCGCCGGATACGAATCCCCTCTTGAAACACGATCCGGCACAGGAGATACTCACGCATCGGTCCGGGACCGGACCGTGGTGGATGCGACCGAGGAGGGAGCGTTGAGCAGGAAGCTAACCGTCGGGGTGCTGGCTGCGGCCGTGGCGATTGCCGCGGTCGTGTTCGCCGGCGTCGCCGGCAGCGCGCGCAGCGCGGCGAAGGTGACTCAGTTGCCGTCGTCGTCGTGCACGCCCATGGTCTACAAGGGATCGGGCACGCCCGACTACATCATCGCGTCGGACCTGCCGTTGCAGGGCGCGATCCGGCACCAGACGATCGAGATCAACCGCGCGATCATCTGGGAGCTGCAGGACAAGGGCTGGAAGGCCGGCTCGTACAAGATCGGCTACCAGTCCTGTGACGACTCGACCGCGCAGAGCGGCGGCTGGGACACGGCGAAGTGCGCCACGAACGCGCACCTCTACGCGTCCAACCGCTCGGTCATCGGCGTCGTCGGGACGTTCAACTCCGGCTGCGCGAAGATCGAGATCCCGATCCTCGACCGCGCGAACCCCGGCCCCATGGCGATGGTCAGCCCGGCGAACACGAGCCCGGGCATCACCACGACGGGCCCGGGCGCCGACCCCGGTGAGCCGAACAAGTACTACCCGACCGGCGTCCGCAACTACGCCCGCGTGGTCGCGAACGACCAGTACCAGGGTGCCGCCGACGCGATGTTCTCGAAGTCGCTCGGCGTCAAGAAGGTGTACGTCCTCAACGACAAGCAGACCTACGGCGTCGGCGTCGCGTCCACGTACTCGGGCGCGGCCAAGAAGCTCGGTCTGACGGTCCTGTCGAACAAGGGCTGGGACGCGAAGCAGACCAGCTACGAGGCGCTCGCGCAGGCGATCAAGAAGTCCGGCGCGCAGCTCGTCTTCCTCGGCGGCATCGTCTGCAACAACGGCGCGCTCCTGATGAAGAACATCAAGGCCGTGAACCCGCACATCATCCTGCAGATGCCCGACGGGTTCTCCGACCCGAACGCGAACGGCTCCGTCGCCAACGGCGCGTACATCAGCGTCGCCGGCGAGCCGCCGAACAAGCTGACGGGCCAGGGCGCCACCTTCGTCTCGAAGTTCAGCAAGTCGATCGGCGAAGAGGCCAACCCGTACGCCGCGTATGGCGCCGAGGCAGCCGACGTGCTGCTCCGCGCGATCGCCCGCTCCGGCGGCAACCGCGGCAACGTGTCGAAGGCACTGTTCGGGATGTCCGTCTCGGGCAGCATCCTCGGCTCGTTCACGATCAACAGCCAGGGTGACACGAGCGGCGCCTCGGTCACCGTCTACAAGCAGAAGGGCAAGAACCTGGTCCCGGTGACGACGCTGACCCCGCCGTCGAGCCTGGTCAAGTAGCCCGACTCTCGTGCTGACCGCGCCGGGGGAGGCCATGCGCCTCCCCCGGCGCACACCTCCGCTTCGTGAACGCATCTGCGCACCCGCAAGCCACCGTCCGCTACCGGCGCTCGCTCGGCTCCTACTTCATGCCCGGGCTCGCAGGGCTGCTGCTGACGCTGCTCGCCGTCTGGCTCGTCGTCAACTTCGTCAAGGGCCCGGCGTACTTCTTCACGATCTTCTTCATCGGCCTCACGCTCGGGGCCGTCTACGCGCTCGTCTCGCTCGGATACACGCTCGTCTACGGAATCCTCGAGCTGATCAACTTCGCGCACGGCGACGTTTTCATGATGGGCGGGATGTTCTCGGCGACGATGATCCTGTCCGTCTTCAACCTGAAGCAGAACCCGTCGACCGGCTCGCTGATCCTCGCCGTCGGCGTGTCGCTGCTCGTTGCGATGGCGGGCTGCGGCCTGCTCAACGCGGCGATCGAGCGCATCGCCTACCGGCCGCTGCGCCACGCGCCGCGCCTCGCGCCGCTGATCACCGCGATCGGCGTCTCCTTCATCCTCCAGGACGTCGCGATCGGCTGGAAGGGCGTCTCCTACGTCGCGGTGCCGCAGGTGCTGCCGACCGGGAACGTCTTCTCGATCGACGGCGTCGTCTACACCTGGGAGAAGCTGATCGTCGTCGCGATCACCGTGCCGGTGCTGGCGATCCTCGTCTGGCTCGTCCAGAAGACGCGCCAGGGCAAGGCGATGCGCGCGACCGCGCAGGACCGCGACGCCGCCGCGATGATGGGGATCAACGTCAACCGGACGATCTCCTTCACCTTCCTGATCGCCGGCGCGCTCGCCGGCGCGGGCTCGGTGCTCTACGTCCTCTACTTCACGCAGATGCGCTACGACAGCGGCTTCACGCTGGGCCTCTACGCCTTCACGGCCGCGGTGCTCGGCGGGATCGGCAACCTCCCGGGCGCCGTGCTCGGCGGAATGGCGATCGGCTTCGTCTCGGCCTTCAACGACGGGCTGACCTGGCACGCGCCGGGGAGCGACTGGACGGACTCGATCATCTTCTCCGTCCTGATCCTGATCCTCGTCTTCCGCCCCGAGGGCCTGCTCGGCGAGCGGACTCCGGAAGGGACCTGACGTGCGCCACGAGCTCCGCGACCGGGTCGCGCGCGCCTGGTGGCAGGCGCTCGCAGCTGCCGGCCTGAGCCAGCAGCGCTGGCGGTCCTGGCCGCGCTCGTCGCGCCGCGGCGTCAAGGCGGTCGTCGGGCTCGGGATCGGGCTCGTCCTCGTCGCGCTCTTCGGCGTCTGGAAGGCGAGCGCGCTCGCCGTGGCCGCCGTCGTCCTGCTCGTGATCGTCCCGAGCTGGTCGCGGGTCACCGTCGGGAAGGTCACCGTCGGACGCTGGATCGCCCCGCTGATGGTGCTCGGGGTCGCGATCGCGTACCCGTACTACCTCGGCTCGCTGCCGCAGCTGCCGATCTTCGGGCCGTTCCCGGCCGTCTCGACGATGGTCGTCGCCGCGATCTTCTCGATGATGTCGCTGGGCCTGAACTTCGTCGTCGGCTACGCGGGCCTGCTCGACCTCGGCTACGTCGCCTTTTACGCGATGGGCGCCTACATGGCCGCCTGGTTCGCCTCCGACCAGTTCTCGAACCGGCACATCGACTTCGGCGCGGTCGGCCTCTTCCAGGGCTGGACCGGCCTCCACTTCTCGATCTGGCTCGTGCTCCCGATGGCAGGGATCGCGACCGCGATCGTCGGCGTGATCATCGGCCTGCCGACGCTGCGGCTGCGCGGCGACTACCTCGCCATCGTCACGCTCGGGTTCGGCGAGATCATGCCGCAGGTCGCGCGCAACGGCGACCATCTCTTCGGCTTCAACCTCACGAACGGCACCGGCGGGATCACGCCGATCGACGGGCCCGGCTTCGGCAACTGGGCGCACCAGCACCTGCACCTGCCGGCGAACTACCTGCTCGCGGGGAACCTCGACGCGGTCTTCTTCTGGACGGCGCTCGTGCTCGTCCTGATCACGGTCTTCTGCTCGGCCCGGCTGCGCGACTCGCGGCTCGGGCGCGCCTGGATCGCGATCCGCGAGGACGAGACCGCGGCCGCCGCGATGGGGATCCCGCTGATGCGGACGAAGACGTGGGCGTACGCGACCGGCGCGTTCTTCGGCGGCGTCGCCGGCGCCTACTACGCCTCCTACAACAGCGCGACCTTCCCCGACCAGTTCTTCTTCAACATCTCCGTCTTCATCCTCTGCATGGTCATCCTCGGCGGGATGGGGAACATCTGGGGTGTCATCTTCGGCGCCTGCTTCCTCGCCTACCTGAACCAGGAGGGCCTCTCGAACGTCGGCGCGTGGATCAACAGCTCGTTCCACACGAACATCAACGTGCCGAACTACGAGTTCGGGATCTACGGCGTGATCATCGTGGTCGTCATGCTCTTCCGCCCGGAGGGCCTGATCCCGAGCCAGCGCCGCGCCGCCGAGTTCCACGAGGGCGTCCACGACGAGCCGCTCTACGACGTCGAGCACGGGGCGCCGCTCTCGGAGCCGGCGACATGACCGACGCGCTGCTCGAGACCAACTCGGTGCGCAAGGAGTTCGGCGGGCTCGTCGCCAACCAGGACGTCGACTTCACGGTGCCGCAGGGCGGGATCGTCAGCCTGATCGGGCCGAACGGCGCCGGCAAGACGACCTTCTTCAACATGCTCACCGGCGTCTACAAGCCGACCGCCGGCCGCATCCTCTTCGCCGGCGAGGACATGACCGGGAAGCCGCCGCACGCGTTCACGCAGCGCGGGATCGGGCGCACGTTCCAGAACATCCGCCTCTTCCAGAACATGACCGCGCTCGAGAACGTGCTGGTCGGGATGCACACCCGGCTGAAGGGGAACCTGTTCGAGGCGATCCTGCGCACGCCCCGCATCAAGCGCGAGGAGCGCGACGCGCGCGAGCGGGCTCGCGAGCTGCTCGAGTTCTCCGGGCTGCGCCGCCGCGACGACGTGATCGGCCGCAACCTCTCCTACGGCGACCAGCGCCGGCTCGAGGTCGCCCGCGCGCTCGCCACCCAGCCGAAGCTGCTCCTCCTCGACGAGCCGACCGCCGGGATGAACCCGCAGGAGACCGCGGACTTCACGGCCTTCGTCGGGCGGCTGCGCGAGGAGCAGGGCCTCTCGGTGCTGCTGATCGAGCACGACATGAAGGTCGTGATGGGCATCTCCGACCGCGTCACCGTCCTCGACTACGGCCAGAAGATCGCCGAGGGCACGCCGAAGGAGATCCAGAAGGACGAGCGCGTGATCGAGGCGTACCTCGGCACCGCGGCGGTGCACGCATGAGCGCCACCGCGGCGGGCGAGCAGCTGCTCCGGGTCGACGGGATCGAGACCTACTACGGCTCGATCCAGGCGCTCAAGGGCATCTCGATCGAGGTGAACCAGGGCGAGATCGTGACGCTGATCGGCGCGAACGGCGCCGGCAAGTCGACCACGCTCCGCTCGATCAACGGCCTCAACCATCCCCGCCGCGGCTCGATCCACTTCCAGGGCAAGGACATCACGAACACGCCCGCCCACGACGTCGTCAAGCTCGGGATCGCACAGTCGCCCGAGGGCCGCCGCCTCTTCCCGCGCATGACCGTGACCGAGAACCTCGAGATGGGCGCCTTCCAGCGCTCCGACAAGGCCGGCCTCAGGGAGGACATGGACCGCGTCTTCACGCTCTTCCCGCGGCTCGCCGAGCGGCGCAGCCAGAAGGCGGGGACGATGTCGGGCGGCGAGCAGCAGATGTGCGCGATCGGGCGCGCGCTGATGGCGCGGCCGACGCTGCTGATGCTCGACGAGCCGTCGATGGGCCTCGCGCCGATCTTCGTCGAGCGCATCTTCGAGACGATCGTCGAGGTGAACAAGCAGGGCACCTCGATCCTGCTCGTGGAGCAGAACGCGCTCATGGCGCTCAACGTCGCGAACCGCGGCTACGTGCTCGAGACGGGCACCGTCGCGCTGACCGACGACGCCAAGGTGCTCGCGCAGAACGAGGACGTCCGCAAGGCGTACCTCGGCGTGACCTAGCCGACCCGGAGCGGGAAGTACGGCGGCGCGAGCAGGAAGCCGACGCGGGCGTCGCCGCCGACTCGTCCTCGCGCCAGCTCCAGCGCGGCGGAGATGCCGTGCGCAGGGACGAAGCCGAGCTGGCGGACGGCGGTCGCGTCGCGCGCGCCGGCGACGAGGACGGCGCCGAGGCGGCCGAGCGCAGGCTGGCAGGCGTTCCAGTCGCGGAAGGGGAGGAGCGGGTGGACGGTGCGGCCGGCGCGGTAGGCCTCGATCGCGCGAGGGTCGGCGCCCGCCGCGCGCTCGGCGTCGGCGAGCTCGGTCGGGTCGCGGCCGAAGCGGGTGGCGTGGAAGAAGGCGCGGTACGGCTGCTGGGTCGGGTGCTCGAAGCGGCGGTGGAACGGGTGGAGCAGGATCGCCGACCCTCCCTCCGCGACGGGGAACTCGTCGCGCCAGAGGCGCAGCGCGAGCCCGAGGCCGAGGTACGCGGCGAGCAGCGGGTTCGGGCTCTCGCGCGGGAGGTAGGGCGTCGTGTTCGGGATCCCGATCACGAGCGCGTCGAGCGGCGCGTCGAGCGTCGCGCGGCGCAGCTCGACCGCGCGGAGCAGCGCCTCGGCGTGCGCCGTCGAGGGCGGGCCGGCGAAGACCGCGGCGACGCTCGACTCCGCACGGAGCGAGCGGAGCACCAGGCGGCGCCCGAACCCGGGCAGGGCGGAGAACCCGAA
>DASZYW010000052.1:0-6144 GCA_035545195.1 Gaiellaceae bacterium | reverse complement strand
GGGGGGCGCCCCGCGGCTCTCCTGGGCGGGAGCGCTAGGCGGCGAGGCGCTTCGAGGAGCCGTCTCCGCTCTCGCGGCGCTCGTCGAGCGAGACGACGTTCGCGGCGGTGGCGACGGGCACGGGCGCGGTCGGCCTGCGGCGGCGCCGGACGAGCAGCAGTGCGGCCGCTGCCAGCCCGAGCGCGCCCGCAGCGCCTCCCGTGAGCAGCGTCACCGGCAGTCCTCCGGCGCGCGGAGCTGCTGCCGACTCGCTCCCGTCCGCCGCCGGCAGCTCGCGCACCAGCGGCGGCGTCGCAACGAGCGCGGGAGTCGGAGCGGGAGCGGTGCCGACCGGCGCCTGGACGGGCACGGGCCGCGCCGGGACGAGCCCTGGGGCGGGCTGCGCAGTTGCGACCGAGTACACGGCCGCGACGGGGCGAGCGGCCGGCAACGGGTCGACGACGACCGGCGACGCAGGCGGCGTCGCCACGTCTGCGGGCACCCACTGCGTGGCGTCCGGAACGGCGACCGGAGCAGGGGTCGGCTCGGACGCAGGCAGCGGCACGGCGTCCGCGGGCGGAGCGGCGTCGACGGGCGGTGCGGCGGCGGGTGCGGCGGCGGCGGGTGCGGCGTCGGCGGGCGGCGCGGACTCCACCGGTGCCGCCGGCGCGGGCGCGACAGTGGCAGCCGGCTCCGCAGGCGGCGTCACATCGGCGGGCGGCGTGGCCTCCGCGGGCGGAGCCGAGTCGACGGGCGGAGCCGAGTCGACGGGCGGAGCCGAGTCGGCAGGCGGAGCAGAGTCGGCCGGCGGACCTGGATCCGCGGGCGGCGCGGGATCCGCAGGCGGCGACGAGTCGCCGGGCGCGCTCCCGTCGGCAGGCGGGTCCAAGGCGTCGCCGGTCGATCCGCCCGAGTCGTCTGCGGGCGGCGCCGGCACGACCGGCAGGAGCGTGAGCGGATCGAGGTAGCCGTTGGGATCGGAGTCGAGCCGGATGCCGAGATGGACGTAGGGGCCGTCGAAGTCCGGCGCGCCGCTCGGACCCACCGTCCCGATCGTGTCTCCCTCGGTCACGACGTCGCCCCGCGCGACCGCGATCGAGCCGAGATGGGTGAGCGAGACGTCGAGCCCGTCGGACGTTTGGATCGTCAGCGTCTTCCCGTTCGTGCCGACCGACCCCGCGAAGGTGACCGTTCCCGACGCGGGCGCGAGCACCGGCAGGCCGGAGGCGTCGGCGCCGACGTCGATCCCGCGGTGCGCGCCGCCGGCGTACGGGTGCGCCGGGTCGAACGAGAATCCCTGCAGCACCGGCCCTTGCACAGGCCAGGTCCAGGCGTGTGCCGCAGGCACCCAGAGGACGAGGAACAGGACGACCGGGACGAGCCGCCGCATCGCGAACCACCACCTTGTTGTCTGATTGGACTACAATGAGCGCGGGACGCTAGCGCGATTCGCTTCTGTTGTCCAGATGGCCTACAAGGACAGGTCGTAGAGGCGCCGCCGCGGCACTCCGGTGAGCCCCGCGACGAGCTCCGCCGCCCGCTTGCGCGGCACGCCTTCCGCGACGAGCGCGGCGACCGCCTCGACGGCCTTCCGCTCGTCCGGCTCCGGCGCCTCGGCCGGTCCCAGCACGAGCGTGATCTCGCCCTTCGGCGGCGCCGGGAACCGCGCCGCCAGCTCCGCGGCGGTGCCGCGCGCCACCTCCTCGAAGCGCTTCGTCAGCTCGCGGCAGACGGCGGCCGCCCGCTCCGGCTGCGCCGCCGCGAGCGAGCGCAACGTCGCCGGCAGGCGCTGCGGCGACTCGAACGCGACCGCGGGCCACGGCCAGCCGCGCAGCTCATCCCAGAGCGCCGCCAGCGCCGTCTCGCCGCGCGGCAGGAAGCCGAGGAAGCGGTACTGCTCCGCGACGAGCCCCGATGCGACGAGCGCCGTCTCCACCGCCGACGGCCCCGGCAGGACGGTCACCTCGACGCCTGCGTCCAGCGCCGCCCGCAGGAGCCGCGCACCCGGGTCGGAGACGCCCGGGAGCCCCGCGTCGGAGACGAGCGCGACCCGCTCCCCCGCCCCGAGCCGCGGCAGGAGCTCCGCCGTGCGCCGCGCCTCGTTGTGCTCGTGGTAGGAGACGAGCCTCGCCTCGAGCCCGTGCCGCTGCAGGAGCCCGCGGGTGTGCCGCGTGTCCTCGCAGAGGACGACGTCCGCGTCGCGCAATGCCGCGAGCACGCGCAGCGTCACGTCGTCGAGGTTCCCGATCGGCGTCGCGCAGACCGCGAGCAGCACCGCTCAGCCCGCCGCGTCGAACGCCTCGAAGCCGACGTACGCGGCTCCGATCAGGCCCGCCGCCGTGCCGAGCTCGGCGCGCACCACGCGCACCCGCTCGCGCATCGGCGAGAGCGCCTCGCGCCGCATGACCTCCTCGGCCGGCTCGCGCAGGTACTCCCAGGCGGCGACGCCGAAGCCGCCGCCGATCACGAGCAGCTCCGGCCCGAAGACGTTCACGAACGAGCCCATCCCGGAGCCGAGATGGCGTCCGATGTCGACGAGGATCTCCTTCGCGGTGGGATCGCCCTCGTTCGCGAGGCGCACGAGCCGGTGTGCGTCGGCCGCAGGGCCGAACGCCTCCTGCGCGCGCTTGCCGGCGGCGATCCCGGTCACGTACGCCTCGAGATGGCCGCGTCCCGTGCAGACGCCCTGGCAGGGGATGCCGTCGTGGACGATCACGACGTGGCCGAGCTCCGTGCCGATGCCGTGCGCGCCGCGGAACGGGCGGCCGTCGCTGATCACGCCGCCGCCGACACCGGTGCCGAGCGTCAGCATCAGCACGTCGTCGGCGCCGCGCGCCGCTCCCGCCCGCCACTCGCCGATCGCAGCAGCGTTCGCGTCGTTGTCGACGCCGGCCGCGACGCCGAAGCGCTCGCGCATGTGGTCGCGGAGCCGCATGCCGCGGAAGGGCGTGTTGACCGTGCCGTACGACTCGCCCGTCCGCTGGTCGGTCGACGTGGGGACGCCGAACCCGAGCGCGCAGACCGTCTCGTCGATCAGCTCGGAGATCGCCGCCTCGAGCTCGGCGACCACGTGCTCCTGCGAATCCTGGGGCGTCGGTCGCTCGTGCCTGCGCACGACCGAGCCGTCGCGCGCGACGACGCCGGCGAGGATCTTCGTCCCGCCCACGTCGACGCCGATGGCGTGAATGCCGTCCACTCCCGACGGGTACCGTAAACCGCGGATGGCCGCCTCCGGAGAGAAGCCGTACAAGGTCTACCGGGGCGGCCGTGACAAAGGGAAGGTGCCGCTCGACCGGCGCTCGCGCGAGGACCGCGGCCCGGCCCGCAAGGACGGCGACGGGCCCCGGAAGATCGTCGAGCGGAAACCGCGCCGGCGCGTCACTTGGCGGCGCGTCGGCCTGCTCGTCGCCGTCCTCGTCGTGCTGCTCTTCGTCTGGGCGGTCGCGGGCTTCTTCGCCGTCTCGAAGGGCGTCAGCGACGCGCACGGGCGGCTGCCCGCCGGCACGACCGGCGTGCTCGCCTCGGACAGCGGGCTGCTCGTCTCGTCGCCCACCAACATCCTCCTGCTCGGCACCGACCACTCCGACAACGGCCAGGCCGGACGCAATGCCGACGAGCACTCCGACTCGATGATGCTGCTGCGCACCGACCCGGGCCGGCACCGCCTGATCTACCTCTCGATCCCGCGCGACCTGCGCGCCTCGATCCCCGGCTACGGCGACCAGAAGATCAACGCCGCGATGCAGCTCGGCGGGCCGGAGCTGGCGATCAGGACGGTGGACGCGCTCTTCGGCAGCGCCCTCCAGATCAACCACGTCGTCCTCGTCGACTTCGGCTCCTTCGAGAAGCTCGTCGACGCCGTCGGCGGGGTCGACATCGACGTCCAGGAGCCGATCCTCTCCAACAAGTTCGACTGCCCCTTCACCGCCTCGAAGTGCGCCTCCTGGCAGGGCTGGCGCTTCGAGAAGGGCGTCCAGCACATGGACGGGCACCGCGCGCTGATCTACTCCCGGATCAGGGAGAACAGGCTCGACCCGAGCTGGACCGACATCCGCCGTGCGCAGAACCAGCAGCAGGTGATGCAGGCGACGCTGAGCAAGCTCGCGAGCGCCTCGACGTTCTTCCGGCTGCCGTTCGAGGGCGGGTCGCTGCTCGCGCCGATCTCGACCGACCTCTCGACCTGGCAGTTCCTCCAGCTGGGCTGGGTGAAGTTCCGCGCCTCCGCCTCGCACACGCTCCACTGCCGGCTCGGCGGGACCGCGACCGACATCGGCGGCGGCTCCTACATCGTCGGCACCGAGGAGAACATCCAGGTGATCCAGGAGGTCCTGGGCCACTCTGCGCCGCAGCCGCCCTCGGCGGGCGGCGGGCTCTACGCCCCCGGCTGCCTCGTCGGCAACGCGACGGGCTAGTCGCTCCTCAGAGCCCCGCCTTGTACGCCGCGAAGTCCGCGTAGAACTGGTCGACGGTCATCCCGAACGCGGCCGCGAACGCGTCCTCCCAGGACATGCCCGTGCCGATGCCGGCCCAGTAGTCGGCGAGCGAGCGGATCCCGTTCGGCGCGTCGGTGACGAGCCGGTCGACCGCTCCGGCGAGGTACCAGTGGCCGACCAGGTTGTAGTCGGCCCAGGTCTGGAGCTTCTCGAGCGGGGTCGCCAGCACCCGCATGTTCTGCCGCATGTCGGCAAGGGAGTCAGCGTACGCGCGGAGGTTCCGGTCGCTCGCGACGTGATAGCCGAGCAGCTCCGGGGCGCCGAAGAGCAGCCAGAGGGGACCGACGTCGTCACGGCGGCCGTCGAGCTGGTAGCGGAAGACGTTGCCGACCGAGTGCCCGACGATCTTCTGCCGTTCGTACTCCGGAGCTCTGGTCGTGAGGTCGGTCGTCGCGCAGTTGACGAAGATGACGTGAGGCCCCTCGGCGGTGGGGTTGCCGCCCGCGAACGACGCCCGCACCGAGGAGACGCAGTCGCCGTCCTGCGGGAGGACGCTGCACTGCTGTTGCGCGAGCCAGCCGGCGTCGGTCGAGACGTACACGGTCAGCTGGTCGAGGCTGACGCCGAGCAGCTTCTCCTCGTCCTGGACGGCGAACGTGACGAAGCCCTGGATGTCGTCTCGGAACGCCTGCGACAGCTCGTCCGAGAAGACGAAGCGCTCGTTCGCGGTCGGCGCCGGCGCCGGCACCGTCCCCAAGTCCGTCGTCGTCGTCGTGGCGGAGCAGGCCGCGGCCGACTTCAGCGCGGCGAGCTTCGCCTTCTGCGCGGCGACGAACGCCTTCCGCGCGGAGGGGCTCCGGTGCTTCGCGAAGTAGGCGGCGCGCGCCTTCGCGATCCCGTGCGCGTACGCGGACTCGGCCGCCTGGCGCTGGGCGCACGTCGAGCCGGTCGAGGACAGCGCCGCCGCCCCGCCGATCCCGGCCACGAGCGCGAGGACGAGCGCTGCCGACCCAAGTCTCCGCATCCGCCCGGATGGTGCCAGCGAGGAGGCGAAGCGTCTAGCTCGAGTCGCCGCCGGCGGCGGTCTTCTTCTCGGCCGGCTTCGCGTCGCTCTTCGAGTCGCTCTTCGACTCGCCCGCGGAGCCGGAGGAGTCGCCGTCCTTCTTCGCGCCCTTCCCCTTGCCGTAGTCGGTCGTGTAGAAGCCGGAGCCCTTGTAGTGGACGGCGACCGGATAGAGGACGATCTCGACGGGCGCGGCGCCGCACACGTCGCACTTCTCCGGCGCGGGCGCGGTCATCGACTGGAAGCGCTCGAAGAGGTGGCCCTCGGGGCAGCGGTACTCGTAGATCGGCACGGTGCGAGGACGGTACCAGCGCGGCGCGCCCGGGCCAGCGCTCTTGACTCTTGTCGTCGGGAGCGCGAGAGTCGCTCGCCATGAAGGTCATGAACCTCGACGCGGTGGCGACTCGCCGCCTCGTCTTCGCGTACGACGTGGCTTGGTTCACCGGGCTCGGAGTGCTCGCGTTCGTCTACTTCAAGACCGGCGTCCGCGCCTGGGTGCCCACCGAGCTGAAGCCGATCCCGGTCTATTCCGCCTGGTTCGGGGCGCTCGGCAGCGTCGCGATCGGCTTCCACGGCGTCTTCGAGCACGGCGCCGTCGACAAGCACGGGAACTCGCTGTGGAGCGGCCGCTGGCCGCTCTGGTACGCCGGCCGCCCGTTCAGCGGGATG
>DASZYW010000051.1:0-4789 GCA_035545195.1 Gaiellaceae bacterium | reverse complement strand
GCCTAGAGATTGACAGCGTGTCGCCCCGGGGAAGCCCGCGACCCGGAGGCGGCATCAACGAGCGGGCTCGGCGCCAACGGAGAGCCACTCGCCCGCGGCGCGACATTTCAGGAGGGCTAGCTCGACGGTAGGTCGGTCGCGCACCGGCCGCCGGGCGAATCCCAATCGCGGCCTATGCTTGTAGACGCTCACGCCGGTGCGTCCGCGGACGCGGGTTCGATTCCCGCCGCCTCCATCGGAGTTGTTGGCAGAACCGTTTGCAGAACTGCCAGGAGCCGCCCGAGGGCGGCTTCTTGGTTCGAGGGTCTGTGTCGCAGTCGCGATGCAACAGATTCCGTAGCATCGATGCTACGAGTCTTGTCGCATCGGGGCCGCAACGACGAGAGCCGCCCAGGGGCGGCTCTCCGGTCTCATCGGCTTGGGTGCGGTCGGGCCCGCACGACCGGGTAGAGGACGTCAACTTCAAGCGCTGGACGTACGACCAGATCGCCGCTCAGCCCGACTTCAGCCTCGACCTGTGGGCGGACGTCACCGACGAGTCGCAGGACTCGGCGGTCGCGCTGCCGGAGCCCGAGGTGCGGGTCGAAGAGATCCTGATGAGCGTCAACTCCGGCCTCGCGCAGTTCGCCGCCGTTGCCGCCGAGCTCGGGGTCGAGCTCGAGACTCAGCCGGCGCTCGACGCGTACTAACTCTGGCTACGCTGCTTGACGCCAGCGGGCTCTGTCTCCACCGCCGCGGGAGCGCGTCGAGCGCCTCGGTCCGCGCGCTCGTACGGCCTCGGCATCACGAACACCTCGCCGCCGGCGAGCCTCTTGCCGACGAAGCCGTAGCCGGCGATCGAGCCGAAGATGACGGTCGCGGTCTTCTTGAACGTGAAGACGACGATCTTGGGCCGCACCGCCTCGAGCTTCGAGACCACGATCGCCTTCCCGTAGGCGAGCTCGTCCGCCGTGATCTCGGAGGCGCTCGAGGTCGGCCGCTTCACGATGTCCGTGAAGCCGATGCCGGCGGCGAACGCCGCGTCGTCCTCCCATCCCGTGGCGGCCAGTAGCAGTCCGGCGCGGCGGAGCCGGCCGAAGAACGCCCGGCCGAGCTTGCCCTGGTAGTAGTGGTCGGCGGCGACACTCGGCGGCGCCGGGTTGATCCCGACGCACACGGCGCGCAGGCCGGGGCGGAGGAGATCCTCGAGCGTCTCGACCTCCTCGCCGCGCCACTCCTCGATCACGCGGTGCGACACACCCGAATCCTCGCGCGTCAGGCCGCGCACGCGAAATTCGCTTCCCAAGTGCATTTCGCCCATGGCGCGTACGCGGCTTGGTTGAGCCGAGAACACGGTCAGCTGCCGCAGTTCGCTCGGATCGTGCTGCAGCCCGGCGCGGCGCTCGTGCTTTCAGCGATAGGCCCTAGGGGACGGCGGAACAGCTCCGTCCGACCCGCGGAGTATGACTAGCCCGCCTAGATCGTGCGGGACAGCACAAGGAGATGAACCGGATGGACGGCACCACAAGCATGACAACCGAGGAGGACGACGCCGAGGTCGACGGACACGGGTTCAACGCTCAGGCCGCTTGGATCCTCAAGCCCCGCGCGGTTCCCTGGATTCCGAGGCACCGCTGAGCACTTCTGGTGGTGCTCAGCGGCGGCACCCGAAGGCAGTAGAAACCGGGCTCAACCGGGTTCTGCAAACAAGCCCATCGGAACAGCTCTGCTTACAGTTCTGGACTAGACCAGGGTTGTAAGCAGGGCTGTTCTTCGTTTCAAGCCAGACGTTCTCGAGGCGAGAAAGTCCTGCTCGGCAAATCGAACCCGCGTTGCGCTAGACAGCTGTCGCGATGATCAGCGCGATGAGGGCGACCAGCAACGCCGCGAATGCGGCGTCTGCGAGAAGCAGCCGCCCGGAGCGCCAGTAGCTCGGCTCCAGCTCGTCGAGTGTGGCGACGTTGGCGGCAACGGAGTCGCAGAGCTGGGTGTCCTGGGGCTGGTGACACGGGGCGCGCGCTCTTGCAATGCGCAGGCGTTCTGTGGTGGAGAGATGCTCGCAACCCCGTCGGACGAACACCTGTTCGATCAGCGACTGCGGAACCGCACTTCAAACCCCGGCCGGGTGCGCACACCGGGGGCCGGAGGCTCCACCGATTCGCGACGGCGATAGCGCCGCCAAAGCACCTTCACGGCTCCGGGCAGCAGACGGCCAGCCAGCGAGAAACAGAAGGATTCGGCCGCGGGGTGGGCCGCGACCATACGGGCAGCTTCGGACAAGACGACGAACATCTCGATCAAGTGGTAGGGGGCCGTGCGTGGAGGTGGTGCGCGGTTGCTAGGAGCCGTCTGTGGCTGCCCGCACCGGTCGGAGCGAGGCGCTTGGGCGACGCGTCGCCGTGGACTTCTTTGAGAAGAAGCTCACGACAGCGGGAACCGCAGACGCTGTCGCTTTTCCGGCGAGGCGCGTTCAGTCCGGCGGCGCGCACCACCGCGCGCCAGTTCTTGAACACGGTGATGATCTGGGTCGACGTCGGGATCGCCTCCCGCCCGCCATGCCTCCGGCGCTTCGCGTCTGCCCGGAGTTCGACAGCAGCCTCGTCGTACTCGTTGGGCGTGAAGCTCTCAGCGCCGCGCCTCGTCGTGACCATCTGGAGCGCGAAGACGCGTGCGTCGACCCCGATCGCGTCGTCGAACTCGGTACGAGTCCAGGCGGTCGCGGTCTTGGTGTGGCTGCGCTTCGGGTCGAGCGCCGCCGCCTTGACCTCGTCCCACGACTTGTGAAGCCGCTTGCAGATCCGCCCCGCCGTGGGCGCAAGCGGATGGCCTGCGCCAGTCCGCGCCGCATCGAAAATCGTCTGCGACACAGACCCTGGGCGGGAAGGTGTGGCGTACCGGCAGACGTCGCGAACGACGCCGAGTAGCTCATCGTCGCTGTAGTGAGACGGTTCAAACCTCGTCACGCACCGACGATAGGAACCGTCGCCGCCGTGACAGGAGTGCCGATGAGCAGGTTGCGTAACGGTACGGGGCTCGCCGTTACGGCGTTCACCGTAGCGGCGGCTGCCGTAGCGACATGATCCCGTCTAGCGCCGGGGCGGCCCGGCGGCCAGGCCCGCTCTTCGCTGCGCCGCCGCAGCGCGTCCATGTGTGGCGGCGCAGGTGGACCGTCTGCGCTGAGCTGAAGTTGTCCGCCACTCCTCCTCGATCAAGTCTTCGACGGCTACGCCGAGCACGATCGCGCAGTTCGTCAGGTGGCGGAGCGGAGGGTTCGGGGTGAGCCCGCGTTCGAGCCGCCAGTACGCGCTCCGACTGATCCCGGTCGCCTCGACCATGTCCCGCTGGGTCAGCCTCGACGCGAGGCCGGCGCAAGCCAGTTTCGTCTCCGCCTTCACTCCCCGGTCGTTCCTGCGCGCCACCGCTGGGACGCTACTGCCCGAGCCCGTCGTGAACGCGCCGCCCCCGCGAAGAGACGAACGGCAAAGTCGCCGATCAGAAACCGTCACGCGGCGCTCCGTCGCCGTAGCCGAGGGAGCCTTGCGCGGGTTCGTTTCCCGCCGCCTCCACTGGCACGATGCTCGGTACGTGGGAACCGACTGCGCTGACCGGGCCGGTAGCGGGTGAGCCGCAAGGCTCCGCTCATCCTGCTACCGCCGAGCGAGTCGAAGTACGAGCCTCGGCGTGGCAAGCCGCTCCATCTCGACGCGCTCTCGTTCCCGTCGCTCACTGCTCGCCGGGCCGGGCTGCTCGACCGGCGGCTGCGCGACGCGCCCGCGGTGGCGGCGGGGCGCCTCTACACCGGCGTGCTCTACGACGCGCTCGACCTTGCAACCCTGCCTGCGCGCGCGGCGCGCAACATCGTCATCGTCTCAGCCCAGTTCGGCGCGCTTCGCCCCGCCGATCGCGTGCCCCACTACAAGCGCGAGATGGACGCCGGGTACTGGCGCGACGCGCTCCGTGCGCCGCTCGACGAGGCCGCCGACGGACGCGTGGTGCTCGACTGTCGGTCCGCGACCTACACGGCAGCCTGGCGGCCGCGCCGTGGATCCGACATCACCCGGGTGCGCGTCGGCGTCGTCGAGGAGCGGGACGGGGTCCGGCGGGTCGTCTCGCACTTCGCCAAGAAGACGCGCGGCGAGGTCGCACGCCACGTCCTGGCGTGCGGGGTGCGCCCGCGGAGCGCGGCGGACCTCTTCGCGGCGGTTGCGGAGCAGTTCCGCTGCGAGCTCGCCCCGCCGGCGCGGCCGGGCGATCCCTTCGAGCTGACCGTCGTCCAGTAGCTCAGCGCAGCGGGAACTCGATCCCGTGCTCGTCGGCGGGGCGAGGCCCGAAGATGCGGCGCTCGCTCTCGCGGATCGGGACGTCGTTGATCGACGCCTCCCGCCGCGCCATCAGGCCGTGCTCGTCGAACTCCCACAGCTCGTTGCCGTACGAGCGCCACCACTGCCCGGCGGGATCGTGTGACTCGTACTGGAACCGCACCGCGATGCGCGACCCGTCGAACGCCCACAGGTTCTTGCGCAGGGCGTACTCGAGCTCACGCTCCCACTTCCGTGTGAGGAACGCGACGATCTCGGCGCGGCCGGTGACGAACTCGTCGCGGTTGCGCCAGACCGAATCCTCGCTGTACGCGCCGGCGACGCGCTCGGGGTCGCAGGTGTTCCACGCATCCTCGGCCGCTTGCACCTTCTTGGCGGCGCTCTCCGCGTCGAACGGCGGGAGCGGTGGGCGACTCTCCGACATGACTCTCCTTTCGGGAGCGGGGCGGGGCCGGGGGCTCGACCCGAGCGTAGCGGGGCCCGGCCTCGAC
>DASZYW010000050.1:0-1970 GCA_035545195.1 Gaiellaceae bacterium | reverse complement strand
CCGGACGCACCTGGAGTTCGCCGACGGCGTGTCGAACGGCCGCACGGAGGTGATCGAGGCGGTCGGGACGACGCCGCAGGCGACCGCCGAGATCTGGCGCTACGTGCTCGACATCGACTGGTCGGCGCGGATCACCGCGAGCCTCCTGCCGCCCGACCATCCGCTCTTCCTCCTGCTCGCGAATCCGCGGCGGCTCTTCTTCCGCAAGGACGACTCGCTCTGGATCCGTCTCGTCGACGTGGGCGCCGCCCTCTCCGGCCGCGTCTACGCGGGGGACGGGCGGATCGTCTTCGAGGTGCGCGACGCGACCTGCCCGTGGAACGAGGGCTGCTGGCTGCTCGAGGACGGCCGCGCGACGCGCACCGACGAACCGGCCCACCTCGCGCTCGACGTCGACGCGCTCGGCTCGGCGTACCTAGGCGCGGTCTCGTTCGGCCAGCTCCGGGACGCGCTCCGCGTCGAGGAGCTCGCGCCCGGGGCGGTGGACGCGGCGGACACGCTCTTCGCGTGGCGACCGCTTCCCTGGTGCCCCGAGATCTTCTGAAGGATTTGTCAGGTCCGGGGAGAATTCGCAGGCCTACGCGGGTTTTGCAGGGCAAACGCGTGCAGGAAAGTTAGGAATCGGTTAACCTCCGCCTCATGCGGCGGAGGGCGATCAGGCACGCGCTCGTCCTCGTGGTTCTGGCGGCGCCCCTCGTGGCCGCAGTTCCCACGGGCGGGATCGGCGCGCGCCCCGAGCCACAGGTCCTCGCGGTGCACGCGCCCGGCGTCGCCGTGGCTCTGCGCCGCTTCGAGCATGCGCCGCGGGTTCACCACGTCGCGGTAGCGCACCACGTCGTGCGGCCGGCGCGGCCCGCGGCGCGTGCGCGTGTCGCGCACGAGCACGCGACGACCCAGCTCGTCTCCCACAGGCCCGCAGCGATCCACAGGCGCACGCTCGCGCACAGCCTCGTGCTCGCCTGGCCTGCGCAGGGCGTGATCACGACGCCGTTCATCCCGTACGGGCCGCGCCGGCACGACGGGATCGACATCGGCTCGCTCCGCTCGCTCGCCGTCACCGCCGCTCTCGGCGGGCGCGTGCTCCACGTCGGCTACACATCCGGCTTCGAGGGCTACGGGAACATCGTCGACGTCGAGGTCGCCCCCGGCGTGGAGGTGCTCTACGCGCACCTCGCGGCGATGAACGTCCGCATCGGCGAGCAGGTGCACACCGGCCAGTTGCTCGGCACCGCCGGGTGCACAGGCATCTGCTACGGCACGCACCTCCATTTCGAGGTGCGCGTGAACGGCACCCCGGTCGACCCGGTGCCGCTCCTCGGCCGCGGCTGATCCACCGCTACAATCCCCGCCGACCCGGGCGGTTAGCTCAGTTGGGAGAGCACCAGCTCGACAAGCTGGGGGTCACTGGTTCGAGCCCAGTACCGCCCACTCCCTCGTTTCGCCCGCTTCGCGCCCGCTAGGGCGTCACTGCCGACGGTGCGGCTTGCCGCGCCTGCCGGCGGACGAGTGAGATCACGAACGAGCCGGCGTAGATGAGTGCGGCGACGGCGAGGATCGCCGTGCTCGGTGGCAGCGACGCGATCAGGTATGCGCCCACGACGCCGAGCCAGACTGAGGCGAGCGCGAACAGGCACGAGAGCGCGAGCGCGAGGTACGGCTGGGCGGTGAGCTTGATCGCGGCGCCGGCGGGCGCGGCGATCAGGCCGAGCAGGAGCAGCGCGCCGACCGCCTGGGTCGCCTCGGCTGCGTCGATGCCGAGAAGGACGAGGAGCGCGGCGCCGAGCAGTGCGACGGGCACGCCGCGGGCCGCAGCCACCTGCGGGTCGACGGTGGCGTAGAGGAGTGGCCGCGCGATCGCGAGCACCGCCAGGACGACGCAGGTGCCGATCACGGCGGCGAGCCGCGCCTCGGGTGTGGTGAGCGCGAAGATCGATCCGAACAGCGTGCGGGAGGCGACGATGCCGTTCCCG
>DASZYW010000049.1:0-4195 GCA_035545195.1 Gaiellaceae bacterium | reverse complement strand
GATCGAGACTCCCGCGGAGAGGACGTAGCTCCAGCCCTCGCGTCCCGACATCGCCTCCGCGGCGACGTAGAGGCAGGCTGCCGTCGCGCCCGCGGCGGCGCCGACGAAGGCGTCGGTCCCGAGCGCCGCCAGCACGATCGCAAGGTAGAAGCCCTGCGAGACGCCTAGCCCCGGCTCGCCGAAGGCGATCAGGAGCAGGAAGACGACCGCGTAGGCGAAGACGGAGAGCGCGAGCAGTCGCTGCGCCGGGGAGACGGAGCGGATCGTGCGGAAGGCGTAGTCGGCGATGACGGCACCTTGCCCGGTCCGGCTCCGAGACTCAAATAGGCATCCGATGGTCGCGCGCATGGCAGGATCCCTCGCATGACCAGGTACCTGCACACGATGGTCCGGATCACGGACCCCGAGAAGAGCCGCGCCTTCTACGAGGCGCTCGGGCTCGAGTTCCGGCGCGAGATGGACATCGTCCGCAACGGCGAGAAGGAGGCCACGAACTACTTCATGGCCGTTCCCGGCGAGGACGTCGAGCTCGAGCTGACCTACAACCACGACGGCCGCTCCTACGAGCTCGGCACCGCGTACGGTCACGTCGCGTACGCCGTCGACGACCTCGCGCAGACGCTGGCCGCGCTGAAGGAGCAGGGCATCGAGCCGGAGCGCGAGCCCTATCGCGTCCGCGAAGGCGGCTCGCTCCTCTGCTTCGTCCGCGACCCGGACGGCTATCGCATCGAGCTGATCGACCGCAGCGGCGCTTAGTCAAGCCCTGTTTCGGGCAGGTGGTTCCGATGGGGGCCGTTGCGGATGCCGAGCGCCTGCGCCGACTGCAAGCGCTGACGGACGCCGCGCTCGCGCATCTCGAGCTGGAGGAACTGCTGAACGCGCTGCTCCTGCGGACGCGCGACGAGCTCGGCGTCGACACCGTCGCGACGCTCCTGCTCGACCGCGAGGCGAACGAGCTCGTGGCGCGCGCCGCGGTCGGGATCGAGGAGGAGGTCGAGGCCGGCGTCCGCGTCCCGGTCGGTCAGGGCTTCGCCGGCAGGGTCGCCTCGCTGCGGCGGCCGGTGGTCCTCGAGGACGTCGACCACTCCGACGTGCTCAACCCGATCCTGCGCGAGAAGGGGATCAAGTCGCTGCTCGGCGTCCCGCTCGTCGTCGGCCCCGAGCTGCTCGGCGTCCTCCACGTCGGCTCGCTCGTCAGGCGCGAGTTCGGCCAGGACGAGATCGAGCTGCTCCAGCTCGTCGCCGACCGGGCGGCGATCGCGATCGAGCACGCCCGTCTCTACGAGGCCGAGCAGCAGGCGCGCAGGCGGATCGAGAACGTGCAGCTGGTCACGGACGAGGCGCTCCGCCACCTCGGGCTCGAGGAGCTGCTCGCCGTGCTCCTGCCGCGCATCCGCGACGTCCTCAACGCCGACACCTGCGCGGTGCTGCTGCTGGACGAGGAGGGCGAGGACCTGGTCGCCCGCGCCGCGCTCGGGATCGAGGAGGAGGTCGAGCAGGGCGTCCGCGTCCCGCTCGGCAAGGGGTTCGCGGGCCGAGTCGCGTCGACCAAGCACCCGATCGTGATCGAGAACCTGGACGACTATCCGGTCTGGAACCCGATCCTGCGCGAGAAGGGGATCCGCTCGATGCTCGGCGTGCCGCTGCTCATGCGCGGCGACGCGATCGGCGTCCTCCACGTCGGCACGCTCACCCCTCGGCGCTTCGCCCGGGAGGACGCGGAGCTGCTCTCGCTCGTCGCCGACCGCGTCGCGATCGCCATCGAGCGCGCGCGCCTGCACGAGGAGACCGTCCTCCTCGACCAGCTGAAGCTGAACTTCGTGGCGATCGCGTCGCACGAGCTGCGCACGCCGGCGACCTCCGTCTACGGCGCGCTGGCGACCCTGGTCGAGCGGCGCGACCTGCCCGAGGAGGTCCGCGAGAAGCTCCTGCTGATCGGCTACGAGCAGGCCGACCGGATGCGCCGGCTGCTGGAGCAGCTGCTCGACCTGTCGCGGCTCGACGCCGCCGCGATCAACGTCGAGCCGCGGCCGCTCGTCGTCCGGGCGCTGCTCGAGGAGATCGTCCAGGGAGTCGTGCCGAGCGACGCGCCGGTCCGGATGGAGATCGCGCCCGACCTGGCCGCGAACGCCGACCCGCTCGTCGTCGATCGCGTCGTCTCGAACCTGCTCGCGAACGCGATGCGCCACGGGGCGCCGCCGATCGTGCTCGCGGCGGAGCAGCGCGACCGGCACCTGCGGATCGCGGTGGAGGACGACGGGCCGGGCGTCCCCGAGGACCTGCAGCTACGGCTCTTCGAGCGCTTCTCGCGCGGCTCCGAGCAGGCAGGCAGCGGGCTCGGCCTCGCGATCGCGCGCGCGTACGCGCTCGCCCACGGCGGCGACCTCGTCTACGAGCAGCGCGACCACGGCGCGCGCTTCGAGCTGATCGTGCCGCAGGGCTAGGCGCGAGCGACGCGGCCGGTCGCGACGTCGTAGACGAACGCGCCGGCGTCGATCCCCTTGAGGCCCTCGCACGCGCGGATGCGCTCGACGTCGGCGCGCGCGCCCGCGGCCGGGTCGGCGGCGACGAGGAACGGCGTTCCGCTCGTGTCGGGGCCACCCGCCTCGCGGATCGCCGCGTGCAGGACGGACGCGTCGGCGGCGGTCATGCGGCAGTCCGTGTGCGCGACCACCATCACCCGCTCGACTCCCAGCAGCCAGCGCGCGAGGACGAGCGTGGCGAGGACGCCGTCGTCGACGCGTGCTCCCGGGTTGCGCAGGATCTTCGCGTCGCCCGGCGCGAGCCCGAGCATCGCGAGCGGGTCGATCCGCGAGTCGATGCAGGTGACGATCGCGAGGCCGCGGCCCGCGCGGCCGCTCAGGCCGGCGTCCCGGTAGCCCTCGGCGTAGCGGTCGTTCGCCGCCAGCACGTCCTCGAACGCGTCCCCCTCCCGCACGTCTCGGATCGTAGGAGACCCGGGCGGCGCGCGCGCCGGCTCAGCCGGTCGGGCCGGCCAGCGCCTGCTGGAGCGCGACGAGCGTCTGCGGCCCGAGCACCCCGTCGGCAGTCAGGCCCTTGGTGGTCTGGAACGCGGTGACGGCGGCCTTCGTCGACGGTCCGTACGTCCCGTCGGTGCTGCCGGGCGAGTACCCGAGCGCCGCCAGCGCCTGCTGCAGGAGGACGACCTGGGCGCCGCTGTCGCCCGGCTTGAGCGCGGTCGACGGCGCCTGCGCCGTGGTCGAGGTGGTCGTCGTCTCGGTCCCCGTCGTCCCGCCCGTCGACGCCAGCGCCGCCTGCAGCGCGGCGAGCGTCGCCGGCCCGAAGACCCCGATCGCGGGCAGCCCGTGCGCCGTCTGGAACGCGGTGACCGCCTGCTTCGTCCCGGTCCCGTAGTTCCCGTCGGCCTTCCCCGGCGAGTAGCCGAGCGCGGCGAGCGCCTTCTGGAGCAGGACGACCTGGTCGCCCGAGTCGCCCGGGTTCAGGGTCGCGGTCGGCGGCTGGACGGCGGGCGTCGTCTGGGTCTGCGTCGTCGTGGTCGACTGCGTCGAGGTGTGCCTCGTGACGATGGGGAGCGTCGAGAGCGTCGCCGGGGCGGGCGACTTGGAGCCGCTGCTGAAGGCTCCCGCGGCGGCGAGGATAGCGAGCAGGATCGCGACCGCGGAGCCGGCGATCAGCGCCACCTGCGTCGTCGTGACCTGGTGGCCGCCGACGTAGAGCGGCTCCCGCTGACGCGCGCGCGGCCGGCGCGACCGCTCCTGCGGCGCCTCCGGAAGCACCCAGGGGTCCTCCTGCTCCGACTCGCCGCCCCAGTCGCGCCGCCGCCGGCGCTCGAGCGGGGGCTCGGGCTCGTCGAACCAGTCGTCGTAGCCTGGGTCGTCGTCGCGTCCCGCCATTGCGTGGACCGTACCGCGTGCTGCGGCTCGACGGGAAGTCAGCCGACCGAGACGACCAGCTGCGAGCCGCTCGTCCGGACGCGGAACGGCCGCTTCGCGTCGAGCCCGATCGCCCACGTCACGACGCCTTCGAACGCGCCGGTGCGGACGGCCTCGCGGACGTGCGAGGCGCCGCCGCCGGAGATGCGCGACGGGCCGCCGTCCGTCGTCGTGGCCGTGAAGCGCACGACGAGGAACGCGCGGCCGGCGATCCTGAGGCGCCGGCCCGAGGCGTCCTGCGTCTTCGCGCGCGCCGCAGGCTCGTACTCGACGCGGTAGCT
>DASZYW010000048.1:0-4855 GCA_035545195.1 Gaiellaceae bacterium | reverse complement strand
CGCGAGCGCGCGGCGAGCATGAAGCTCCACGCGGCCGGGATGATCGAGCCGAAGACCGACGCCGTGTAGGCGTTCGGCTTCCCCTCGGTGCGGCCCTCGACGCACGGGATGACATGGACGGGAACCTCGTGCAGGTGCTCGGCCAGGTGCCGCACGGCGTCGCCGATGCGGACGAACTGCTCGTTCGGGGCGGGCCGCCGCTCGAGGTACGGGCCGGCGACCTCGCGCCAGAGCTCGGCGAGCTGGGCGCGCTTCTGCGGATCGGTGACGACGACGAAGTGCCAGTTCTGCGAGTAGCTCGCCGTCGGCGCCTGCTGGGCGAGCCTGAAGCAGTCGTCGAGCACCTCGCGCTCGACCGCGCGGGTCAGGTCGAGCCGCTTGCGGACGGCGCGCGTCGTCGAGAGCAGCTCGTCGGGCGTGAGTTCCAGCTTCACGACCGCGATCTTCTCATACTCGGCTAGGAGCTCTCACGCTCGTGCTGCTCGAGCAGCATCCGCGCGACGACCCGGGCCTGTGCGACGGCTTCGAAATGCCCCTCGACCGCGGCGACGATCGAGCCCCGCATCAGGAGCTGGATCTGGTGGGCGAACGTGCTCGCGTCCGCGATGCCCGCCTCCTCGGCAAGCCCCTCGAGCGTCGCGTGCACGTCGTCCATCGCGTCGACCGCGGCCTCCCGTACGGGGCCCGTGCGGTCGCGCAGCTCGAGGACGGTGTTGATGAAGAGGCAGCCGCGGTAGTCGTCCGAGCGATACCACTCGTCCAACGCGTCGAACAGCCCGATGATCGCGGGCACCGAGGGCGTCTTGCGGCGATCGGCCTCGGCCGCCAACCAGTCATGCGTCCAGAGCTGTTGGTGCTGGCCGAGCACCGCCACGCCGAGCTCGTCCTTGGACGCGAAGTGGTGATAGAGGGTCGTCTTCGCGACACCAGCCTCGTCGGCGATCCGGTCGACCCCGACGGCGGTGAAGCCGTGGTCGCGGAAGAGACCGTAGGCGGTGTGCAGAAGACGCTCGCGTCCGCCCGCCTGCCGGTCCGCAGGCAACTCTTGGCGCTGCATCTCCTCGGGAAGGGGGTGGTCCGTCAAGTCCGCCTCGCGGACGCTATAGAGATCCAGTCGATCGCATTACTACTGACTTGTCCGTAGCCGTGTTACCCTTTGACTACGAACCGGTCTGTAGTAGAGCGTAGGCCCGGCCTCGAGGGCGCTCAACCGGGAAACCACGTATTCCCGACGGCGCCGTCCACGTGACCATCGCGAATCGCCACCTGTCGTTGATCGGCGACCGACTCGGAGCGGCGCTCTGCCTGCTGGAGGTCGTCGACCCCACCGACCCGGCCTGCCTCCGCCTGCTCTACGCGAACGCGGCCGCCTCGGCCGCCTGGCGCGTGCCGCTCGACGAGCTCGTCGGCTCGCCGCTGCTGGGCGCGCTGCCGGCTCTCGAGGCCACGGATCTGCCGCGTTGCTTCTGCGCTGTCGCGCTCGAGCAGCGGAGCGTCACCGTGGACGGCTTCTGGTACCCCGGAGACGACCGCGTCCCCTCTGGGACGTTCTGCTTCGAAGCGTTCCCGCTCGGGACGTCGCGGGTCGGCCTCGTCCTCGAGCGCGCCGAAGGCGTCGTGCCCTCCACCTGGCACCTTCGGCATCTGGCGTCGATCGTCGACTCGGCGTCGGACGCGATCATCAGCAAGACGCTCGGCGGCACGATCACGAGCTGGAACGACGCTGCCGAGGAGCTGTACGGCTACACGCGCGCGGAGGCCGTCGGCCGGACGATGGATCTCATCGTCCCGAGCGACCGGCGCGAGGAGCTGCGCGGCATCTTCGCCGCCCTGCGGCGCGGCGAGCGCGTCGCCGAGCTCGAGACCGTCAGGGTCCGCCAAGACGGCACCCGGATCGACGTGTGTCTGAGCATCTCGCCTCTGCACGACGACTTCGGGGAGGTGGTCGGCGCCTCCGCGATAGCGCGGTGCATCCCGCGGGAGCGAGCGCCCCGCCGGCCGCGGGAGGGTCGCCGGACCGGCTCCGTGGGAGCGCGTTGACCGGCGGCCGGCGAGTCCGGCTCGACCAGCTGATCGAAGGGCTGACGGACGCCGTGGTCGTGGTCGACGCGACCGGGGAGATCGTGCTCGTCAACGCCTCCACCGAGCAGCTCTTCGGCTACGACCGCACCGAGCTGATCGGGCGACCCGTCGAGCTCCTCCTGCCCGAGGCGCTGCACGACCTCCACCGCGGTCACCGCGCGGGCTACATGCTCGAGCCGCGCAACCGCTCGATGGGATCCGGCCTCGATCTCACGGCGCGGCGCAAGGAGGGAGGCGACGTCCCGGTGGAGATCGGGCTGAGCGCTGTGCAGACCGACGAAGGCATGCTCATCGCGGCGGTCATCACAAACGTCACGGAACGGCGTCGCCTCGAAGAGGCGCTCGTCCAGACGCAGAAGCTCGAAGCGGTCGGCCGTCTCGCCGGCGGCATCGCCCACGACTTCAACAACCTGCTCACCGCGATCCTCGGCTACACGGAGTTCCTGACGGCCGAGCTCGAGGAGGGCACGCGCCAGCACGCCGACGCGCGGGAGGTGCGCGCCGCAGCGGAGCGCGCCTCCGGCCTGACCAGGCAGCTGCTCGTCTTCAGCCGGAGTCAGACGATCGAGCCACAGGTCATCAACCCGAACGAGCGCGTGCTGGAGCTCCAGGGGCTGCTCGCGCGGCTGATCGGGGAAAGCATCGAGGTGGAGAGCAGACTCGAGCACGGCCTCTGGCCGGTGCTGATCGATCCGGGCCAGTTCGAGCAGATCGTCACCAACCTCGTGCTCAACGCGCGTGACGCGATGCCGTACGGCGGCCAGCTGACGATCGAGACCAAGAAGGCTCACCTCGACGAGGGGTGGACGGAGCTCGACTCCGGCGAGTACGTCGCCCTGTCGATCTCGGACACCGGCGAGGGCATGGACGAGCAGGTTCTCGCTCGCGCGCTCGAGCCCTTCTACACGACGAAGCCACCGGGCAAGGGCACCGGCCTGGGCCTGGCGACGGTCTACGGGATCGTCGAGCAGGCAGGCGGGGACCTGCGGCTCTACTCCGAGCCGGGCGTCGGCACGACCGTGAAGGTCTACCTTCCCCGCGCCGTCGGGAAGGTTGCGGCGCCAGGGCTCGCGGAGACGGAGCACGAGGAGCTGGAGGTGCCCCTGACGACCCGAGCCGTCCTGCTCGTCGAGGACGAAACCGCAGTCCGGAGCCTCGTCTCGCGCATGCTGCGCAGCCTCGGGTACGACGCGATCGTCGCGGCCTCCGCCGCGGAGGCGGTCGGGCTCTTCGACCTCCACCGGGAGGAGATCGGCGCGCTGCTGACCGACGTGGTCATGCCGCAGATCGGCGGTCGCGAGCTGGCCGAGCGACTGCTCCAGACGGATCCCTCACTCCCGGTGCTCTTCATGTCCGGCTACACCGAGGACGCGCTCCTGCGCCGGCGCACACTCGCCGCCCGCTTCTCGTTCATCGAGAAGCCCTTCACTGCACGACAGCTCGGGTATGCGCTCCAGCGACTGCTCGGCGCGTCGAGGCCCTGAACACCCCGAGCCTGTCACAATCGGACGATGCTCCGGCCGCTCGTCGCGTTCGCGGTCGCCTTCGCGGTCGTGCTCGTCGTGCTCCTCTCCGCCGTCGGGCAGCTCGGCAAGATCGACACGCAGACGCTGGTCGTCGTGCTCGTCCTCTCGGCGGCGGCAGCAGCGATCGCCGCGTGGCGCTCGCGGCGCGCCTAGTAGGCCTCGCGCGCACCGGCCCCCTCAGTGCCTGGCGAGCGTATCCGTGGCCGGCCAGAAGAGGCTTTACCGGTCGGGGCGCAATTTCACTTGATCCGCTGCTTCCCGCGGAAGATGCCGATGCTCGTTCCGACGAGGACGATGACGCCTGCCTCCCAGAACCTGGGGTCGGAGACGATGCCGGCAATGACCAGTGCAAGCCCGACACCGCCGAGAGTCAGGCGAGTCGCGAATGTCCATCCGGGAAGATCGATCGAGGGGGCTCGAGGCGTCCGGGCGATGAGCACCAAGAGCCCGAACGCTGCCGCGCCGGCGGCGACGCCGATGGTCCAACGGGGCGCACTCCACCCAAAGACGATCGCTAGGCCGTAGAGGACCGCCAAGGCCAGAAACGCAATGCCGCCTCGAGCCGCCTTCATCCTGGTGTCTGGCCGGGCGTTCATGCATGGCCCCGGGTGGAATCGAACCACCGCACGCAGCTTCGAAGGCTGCCGCTCTGTCCGCTGAGCTACGGGGCCGAGCCAGCGAAGCGTAGCCCTCTGCCCTCGCGGTGTCTGCGCCGCGACCGACCTGCGCGGGCGCGGCTCGCGACGTCACACCCGCGAGTGCGCGAGCCGCAGGCTCGCGCACTCGAGCGAGCGGAAAGCACAGCGCAAGGCACGCGCGCGCAGCGCGCCTGCCGCGCGAAGCGGGCGAAGCGGGAAAACAGCGTGGAATCGAACCACCGCACGCAGCTTCGAAGGCTGCCGCTCTGTCCGCTGAGCTACGGGGCCGAGCCAGAGAAGCGTATCCCCGCCCACGGCGCTACTTGAGCCAGGGCTCGAGCGCGTCCGAGATCGCGGCGGCTCCTGGCGGGTTCTCCAGACGCGCTTGGACGCTGCCCTCGTCGATCACCATCAGGACAGGAACCGAGTCGACCCCGAGGCGCTCGGCGATCTCGGGGAAGCCGTCGATGTCGACCTGCACGAGCTCGAACGTGTCGTGGTTGCCGCGGCGCTGGAGCACGGCGGCGAGATAGCCCTCGACTCGGCGGGCGCGGCCCGAGCGCGTCGAGGTGAAGAACACGAGCTGCGGCCGGCGCCCGTTCGTGGCGG
>DASZYW010000047.1:0-3884 GCA_035545195.1 Gaiellaceae bacterium | reverse complement strand
CGGTCGACTTCCAGTCCTTCGAGCGCATCACGTCGTCGATCAGCGCCGTCACGTAGGCCTGGCCCCTCGTGACCCTCGCCGGCGGATGGTCGCTGACCGCCTGCGACGGCGTGATCCAGGAGACCGCGGGCAGGTCGCCCTTCTTCGCGGCGGCGACGAACTCGTGCAGGGACGCGATGTCGACCAGCTGCTTGTCGTGGCGGACGGTGTCGAAATAGGGGAGCGGGTTCCAGATGCCGGGCGTCTGCGCGTCCTGGCGGACCGGCGCGCAGAACATGTGGTTGTCGTCGCAGTCCGGCTCCCAGCCCTTCGCGACGTAGTAGCGCCAGCTGACGTGGTGCTCGTGCAGGAGGTAGGTCAGGTCGGTCCAGGCGTAGTCGGGCGCGACGCTGCTGCGGTTGTAGATCGTGCGCGGCGGGCCGCCCGGCGCCTGGACGGCCGAGTGGCAGCTGGCCGGGACGTCGCGCTTCGTGCAGCGGGCCGACCACCCCGAGACGAGATAGAGGTGCGCGGGCAGGCTCCACGACGTGTCCGACTCGAACATGTGATCCTGGAGGACGAAGTTGCGGGCGTACGCCCAGTAGTTCGGGATCTCGTGCCAGTCGTGGTAGCCCATGACGTCCGGCGCCTTGGGCGCGAGCGAGCAGGTCGGCCAGTCGGGATGCGCGCCGCAGTCGACGAAGCGCCCCTCCCGGGCCTGACGGATGAACCCGTCCATGCGCCCGCCGTCGATGTCCTTCACCGCGTCGACGTGGTCGTGCGGCCCGCCGGCGTTGCGGTCCGCGTGGTCGTGCCACGGCTTCACGCAGACGCCGGTCGCCGGGTCGGGGACGCACACCGTCGGCTCGCCGTTCTTCATCGGGATCCCGTCCGCTCCCGGATAGGTGCCGAAGTAGGAGTCGAACGACCGGTTCTCCTGCATGATCACGACGACGTGCCGGATCTTGTGGATTCCGGTGAAACGGGCCGCGCCTCGCGGAGGGGAAGACGCAGCACGGACGGACGGGGTCTGCGGCTGCGCGGCGGCGACCCACCCGAGCAGCCCAGCCAGGGAGGCTGCCGCCAGTGCCGCGAGGGCGACCCGTTTCACGTCCCTCGACGGTAGATCCGCCCCGCGGCCGCCACCATCCTCGGCGGGAACGAGCGCGCCGACGATCCGCCGCGACTCGAAGGAGGAGGAGAAGATCGTGCCGACGATCGTCCTCCGCTCGACTCGGAGGACGCCACGATGGACGGGGTGCCGACCGTGCATAGGATCAGGCAGGGCCCCGACATGGCGAACCCGATCCGCGTCCTCGTCGCCGACGACCACCCGGTCTTCCGGGAGGGGATGGTGCGCGCGCTCGCCGCGAATCCCGCCGCCGAGGTCGTGGCCGACGTCGGTGACGGCCGGGCCGCCCTCGAGGCGATCGCGGCCGAGAAGCCGGACGTCGCCCTGCTCGACTACAAGCTCCCGCAACTGACCGGGATCGACATCGCCCGGGCGGTCGTCCGCGACGGCCTGCCGACGCGGGTGCTGATGCTCTCCGCCCACGACGAGTCGAGCGTCGTGTACGACGCGCTCCAGGCCGGCGCCAGCGGCTACCTGCTCAAGGAGGCGACGCGGGAACAGATCGTCGCCGCGGTCTTCGCCGTCGCCCGCGGCGAGTCGGTGCTGCCGCCGGAGGTCGCGGGCGGGCTCGTCGGCGAGATCCGGCTCCGCTCGCCGGCCGACACGCCCGCACTGACGGAGCGCGAACGGGAGATCCTGCGCCTGATCGCCGACGGGAAGTCCTTCGGCGAGATCGGGCAGGCGCTGTTCATCGGCGTCACCACCGTCAAGACGCACGTCCAGCACGTCTACGAGAAGCTCGGCGTCTCCGACCGGGCCGCCGCCGTCGCCGAGGCGATCCGCAGGCGCGTGATCGAGTAGTAGCGTCGTCGCCATGGCCGAGGAGGACGTCCTCGCTGCGAGCGAGCGCCGGGTCGCCTGGCTCCGGATCGCCGCCGTCGGGCTGATCGCCGCAGCCGAGCGCCTGCCCCACCCCAATCCCAACGAGCGCGCGTTCACGATCGCGACCGTCGCCGTGCTCGCGTACGCGCTCGCCGCGCTCGCCTATGCGTACGTGGGCGCGTTCGACCGGCGGCTCGTGCTCGCCGCCATCGCCGTCGACGTCGCCTCGATCTCGGTGCTCGCCTACCTCTCCGGCGGCGCGTTCTCGAACGCCCGGCTCGCGTACTTCCTGATCCCGATCTCGGTCGCGTTCCGCTTCCAGTGGCGGATGACCGTCGCAGCCACTGCAGCCGTCGTCCTCGCCTACAACCTCCAGGCGATCAACCATCCGGCGCGACACGTCAAGCACGCGTACCAGTTCCTCGGCGTCCAGACGGGCTACTTGGTCTGGATCGGCGCCGCGGCCGCGCTCTTCTCGGGACTGCTCGCGACGCGGACGCAGCGCCTGATCGAGCTGGCGCGCGGCCGCAAGCAGCTGCTCGCCGACGTGATGTCCGCGGAGGAGCGGGAGCGCCGCGAGCTTGCCGAGGGGCTGCACGACCACGCGATCCAGAACCTGCTCGTCGCGCGCCAGGACCTCGAGGAGGCGATGGCCGCGCACCCCGAGCCCGAGCTGGAGCGGACGCTCGCCGCGCTGACCGACACGCTCGCCGACCTGCGCGGCGCGATCTTCGAGCTCCATCCGCACGTGCTCCAGCAGGCGGGGCTCGAGCCCGCGCTGAAGGCGGTCGCCGAGCGCGCGAGCAGGCACGGCGGCTTCGACGTCGACTTCTCGGTCGACTATCCGCGGCGGCACCCGGACGAGGCGCTTCTGCTCGGGGCGGCGCGCGAGCTGCTCGCCAACGTCAGCCGCCACGCGCGGGCGGGGAAGGCGACCGTCACGCTCGCGCAGCGCAACGGCGCCACCGTGCTGACGATCGCCGACGACGGCGTCGGCTTCGACCCGGCGACCCTCGGGCGCTCGGTGGCGGACGCCCACATCGGTCTGCTCTCGCAGCGGGAGCGGATCGAGGCGAGCGGCGGCCGGCTCGAGATCGAGTCGGCGCCGGGCCGCGGGACGACCGTGACCGCCTCCTTGCCGACGCGGTGAGAGAAGCGCCCGCCCCGGGGCGTCGAGAGGCGGCTCTTCGCCAGGGCGGGCGCCCTAAAGCACTACCGCGGCGCCGGCCGAGGGACCATCCTCTCGCGGGAGGATCGTGAGGAGGAGATGCGCCGCTACGCGAGCGCGGTGACGTAGACCTTGCGCTCGCGCGGCCCGTCGAACTCGCAGAAGAAGATGCCCTGGTAGGTGCCGAGCGCGAGCGCGCCGTCCCGCAGCGGGATCAGGACCTGCGGGGCGGACGTGAGCGACGCGCGGGCGTGCGAAGCGGCGTTCGGGCCGTCCTCGTCCTCGTGCCGCCAGTCCCAGTCGGAGCCGACGACCTTCTGGAAGGCATCCTCGAGGTCGGTCACGAGCTCCGGGTCGATCCGCTCGTTGATCGCGACGCCCGCGGTCGTGTGCGGCACGTAGACGAGCGCCGCCGAGCCGGTCGCGCCGTCGAGCGCGGCGCGCACCTGGTCGGTGATCTCGACGAGCTGCGTCTTGCGGTCGGTCCTGAGGGCGATCTCGTGCACGGGCGCCTATCGTAGGGAAGGGAATGGCGGAGCCGCTCAGCCAACGGCAGATCGACGCGCTGAGCGCGGACGCCGACCGCTTCATCGCCGAGCTGGACGAGGAGGCGTACCTCCACGGTGCCGGGATCAAGGAGACGTACGACATCGTCCCGATCTACGAGCGCCACGCGGAGCTGACGGCGCTCGAGACGGCGCTCTCGCTCGGCGCGTCGGTCGACGGCGTCCGGCGCGTCCGCGAGCTGTGGCGCTTCGCCTGCGAGAGCTATCTGGGCAACTT
>DASZYW010000046.1:0-6706 GCA_035545195.1 Gaiellaceae bacterium | reverse complement strand
GTCGATGCCGAGTGGCATCCGGTCGTGGAGCCGGTTGTAGATCACCGCGGCGATCTTCGCCCGCTCCGCTGGCACCTGCGCCTCGCCCTCCACCATCGACGCGATGATCAGCACGTCGTACGGCGTCAGGTTCTTCGAGCGGGCGTAGCCCAGGTCGACCGTCGCCCACTCGCGGTGGAATGCCTGCAGCTGGGCGTGGACGAGCTGCGCGTTAGTCGTCTTCGGGAGGAAGTCGTAGAGCGCCGGGAAGAGGAACCCCTCGAGCGGGCGCCTCTGCGTTCCGAAGCCGGGGACGACGCGCGGGCCGGTCGCGCGCAGGTAGCCCGCCTTCGAGATGTGCGGCTTGCCGCGGTGCTCGCCGCGCGCGATCTTCGCGACCGCCGCGACGCGCTGCGCCATCGCCTCCCGCGTGAAGCCCTCCGGGAAGACGATCTTGAACGGCTTCGGCGGCGGAACGACAGCAGTTGTCGTCGGCGTGCTCGAGCCGCCGCAGCCGGCGAGGAGGAGCAGCGGGACGGCGACGAGCGCGCGCTTCACGCGACGCGTTCGAGATAGCCCGAGAGCAGGTGCGCGGCCGCGCGCGCGTCCTCGGCCGAGGCGGACGGCGTCTGCTGGGCGAGGTCGGTCGTGAACCGCTCGTCGTAGAGCACGACCGGAACCTCGACGACGCGGCGCAGCGACTTCACGAACCGTTCCGTCGCGGCCGCCTGCTCGCCGCGCTCTCCGCGGAGCGTGAGCGGCAGCCCCACCACGACCTGCTCCGCCTCCTCGTCGCGCACGAGCCGCGCCAGCTCCGCGAGCCCCGCCTCCGAGGCGGCGCGCTCCACCACGCAGAGCGGCCGCGCGAGCGTCCCGGTCGGGTCGGAGACCGCGACGCCGGTTCGCGCCGCGCCGAAGTCGAGCGCCATCACCTTCACGCGAACGCCTTCTTCGCCGACTCGATCGCGCCGGGGATCGCGTCGGGGAGGTTCCCGCCCGCCTGCGCCATCGTCGGCCGGCCACCGCCCTTGCCGCCGACCGCCGCGCCCATCTCGGCCGCGAGCTGCGACGCGTCGACGCCGAGCCCGGCGTCGAGGTTGATCACGATGTGGACGCGTCCCTCGGTGACCGAGACGACGATTGCGCCTCCAGCCTGCTCCTGCTGCCGGAGCCGGTCCGAAAGGTCGCGCAGCGGTCCCGGCTGGAGGTCGGTCGTGCGCGCGAAGACGACGCCGTCCACCCGGTCGACGAGCTCGACGTCGGCCGCGGCGTCCTGCTTCGGCTTCGCCTTCCGGGCCTTCTCCAGCTCGACCCGCAGCCCGTCGGCCTCGCGGGCGCGCTCGTGCAGCAGCGCGAACGCCTCGCCGGCGGTGACCGCCTCGATCCTGCGCGCGCCTGAGCCGACGGACGACTCGGAGAGGATCGTGAACGGCCCGATCTCCGCGGTCGTGCGGACGTGCGTGCCGCCGCAGAGCTCGACCGACCAGCCGTCGACGTCGACGACGCGGACGACGTCGCCGTACTTCTCGCCGAAGAGCATCATCGCGCCGAGGTTGCGAGCCTCCGCGAGCGGCGTCTCGAAGATCCGCACCGGCCGGTTCGCGAACACGTGCTCGTTGACGCGGCGCTCCACCTCGGCGCGCTCCTCGGCGGAGAGCGCCTGCGGATGGGTGAAGTCGAAGCGCAGCTTGTCCGGCCGCACCGCCGAGCCCGCCTGTCTGACGTGGTCGCCGAGCACCTCCTGGAGCACCTTGTGCAGGAGGTGCGTCGCAGTGTGGTTCGCCATCGTCGGGTAGCGCACCGCCCACGGAACGACCGCCCGCACGCGATCGCCCGCAGCGAAGCCGGAGCCCTCGAACAGCAGCACCTGGTCGCCCTCGAAGCGATACGCCTCGCGCAGCTCGGCGCGCGCGCCGTCCTCCGTGCGCTCGATCCAGCCTGCGTCGGTGACCTGGCCGCCGCCGCTCGCGTAGAACGGGGACTCGCGCAGCTTCGCGAGGAAGAGCCCGTTCTCGAGCTGCTCGAGCGCGCCGAGCTGCGTCAGGACATCCGTCTTCTCGTAGCCGACGAACTCGCTCCGGAAGCCGGCGCCCGCCGCGAAGTCGGCCGCGCGCGCAGCGTTCCCGCCGGCGACGCCCGCGCGCGAGATCTCGCGGTGCTGCTCCATCAGCCGCGTGTACTCCTCGTCGTTGACGCCGAGCCCGCGCTCGCGCGCCAGCTCCTGCGTCAGCTCGATCGGGAAGCCGTAGGTCGCCTGCAGCGTGAAGGCGTCGTCGCCGGTGATCTCGCCCTTCGCCGCCGCATCCTCGAAGAGCGCCATCCCGCGCTCGAGCGTCTCGCCGAAGCGCTCCTCCTCGGCGGCGAGGACGCGGCGGATCTCGTCCGAGTGCTCCCGCAGCTCCGGGTAGGCGTCGCCCATCTGGTCGATGACCGTGGCGGCCAGGTCCGGAAGGAACGGCGCCTCCATCCCGATGCGCAGGCCGTGCTGGGCGGCACGGCGGATGATCCGGCGCAGGACGTAGCCGCGCCCCTCGTTCGACGGCGCCACGCCCTCGGCGGCGATCAACGTCATCCCGCGGCCGTGGTCCGCGAGGACGCGGTGCGCCTTCGTCGCGTCCGGGGAGTCGCCGTACGCGACGCCCGAGTTCCCCGCGACCCACGCCATGAGCTGCTGGTAGCCGTCGGTGTCGTAGACCGACTCGACCTGCTGCAGGATCTGCGCCGCACGCTCGAGGCCCATGCCGGTGTCGATGTTCTGCTTCGGCAGGTCGGTGAGCGTGCCGTCGGCGTGGAGCTCGTACGACATGAAGACGAGGTTCCAGAACTCGAGGAAGCGCGTGTTGCCGCACCGCGGGCAGCCCGGCTGGCAGTCCGGCTCGCGGCAACCGAAGTCCTCGCCCCAGTCGTAGTAGATCTCCGAGTCGGGGCCGCACGGCCCGGGGCCGCCGACCGACCAGAAGTTCTCCGAGGACGGCAGCGGCACGATCCGCTCCATCGGCAGCCCGATCTCCTGCCAGAGCCGGATCGCCTCCTCGTCCGGCCCGAGCTTCAGCTCCGGGTCGCCGGCGTGGACGCTCGCCCAGATCCGGTCCCAGGGGAGCTTCATGTGCTCCCGGACGAACTCGGTCGCGAACTCGATCGCGCCCGCCTTGAAGTACTGGCCGAACGAGAAGTTGCCCAGCATCTCGAAGAAGGTGAGGTGGTACGTGTCGAGGCCGACCTCGTCGATGTCCTGGGTGCGGAAGACCTTCTGCGCAGTGGTCGTCAGCGGCGCGGGCGGGGATTCACGGCCGAGGAAGAACGGCATCTGCGGCTGCATCCCGGCCGACGTGTAGAGCGTCGAGCGGTCGTCGGCGCGCGGGATCAGCGGGTACGACGGGCAGCGCAGATGGCCCTTCTCCTCGAAGAAGGAGAGGAAGCCCTCGCGGATCTCGGCGGTCGTGCGCACGCCGCGATTGTAGGGCGGCCCTCTGGAGGCCCGCCGCAACGCGGTCTATCCTCGACGGGTGGCTTTCGACGCGGCAGCGCCGGCCGTCCCGAGGGACCGGCGCCGACGGCGATACCGCCTGCGCCGGCTCGCGCCGCTCGGGCTCGCCGTCGTGACCGCCTTCGCGGCGGGCGCGTGGGCCGGAGCGCCGCGCCACGCGACCCCCGCCGCAGCCTCGCCGCCGGCGCAGAAACCCGCCTCCCACCCGTCCACGCTCGACGCCGACCAGCCGACCGCGAAGCCCGCGGTCGCCGTCGCGCCGGTGAAGCCGGCGGTGCACGGCCCCGCGCTCCTCGCCGGGAAGCTGCACTACCGGCTCGCCGCCGCCTCGGCGATCCTCGTCGACGCCGGCACCGGCCAGGTGCTCTTCGCGAAGCACGCGCACGAGCGGCGTCCGATCGCCTCGACGACGAAGATCATGACCGCGCTGCTCGCCCTCCAGGTGCTCGCGCCGAACGAGCTCGTCACCGTCTCCCCGGCGGTGACGCGCGTCCCGCTCGTCCGCGAGGGGCTGCGCGCCGGCGAGGTCGTCCGGGCCTGGAAGATCTTCTACTCGATGCTCCTCTACTCGGGGAACGACGACGCGCTCGAGCTGGCGATCGCCTCGGCGGGGACGAAGCAGGCGTTCCTGCGCCGGATGAACGCCGAGGCGGCCGACCTCGGCATGAAGGACACGCACTACACGAGCCCGAGCGGCGTGATCGACGACGACAACTACTCGAGCGCGTGGGACCTCGCGACCGTCGCGCGCGTGGCGCTGAAGAACCCGCGCTTCGCGAAGATCGTCCGGACGAAGCAGATCCGCGTGCCGTGGTCGGCGCCGACGAACTCGAAGATCTACATCAACAACAACCTGATGCTGCGCGAGTACCCGGGCGCGAACGGCGTCAAGACCGGCTTCACGCACAAGGCCGGCTGGTGCCTCGTCACGTCGGCGACGCGGCACGGGAGGACGCTGATCGCGGTCGTGCTCGACTCGCCGAACATGTACGTCGACTCGACGAAGCTGCTCGACCTCGGCTTCTCGAGCTAGCCCAGCAGCGGCGCGAACTTCTGCTGCAGGCCGTCGGTGTGCGTGATGATCTCGCTCCCGTCGACGATCGGCGAGGTCGGCGTGTCGTCCTTCCAGACGTCCTTGCTGCCGTACGCGAAGTACGCGTCGTAGATGAACGTCAGGTCGATCCCGCCGAAGCCGTAGCCGTGCTGGACGTACCACTGGCCGACCTGGTTCGTGCCGTCCCAGATGCTCGTCACGCGCGGATCGTCGCCGAACATGTACTTCGACCAGGCGCCGCGCGAGTCGGTCACGAGCGCGTTCTCCCAGACCGCGAAGACGTGCAGCTTCGCGTTCGGGTACTTGCGGAGGATTTGCAACGAGACCCAACTGGCCCCGGAGAGGCAGATGCTTCAGGTGGGCGAGACGAGGACGACGAGCCGCGGCTCTCCCGACGCCTGGTTGAAGAGGGTCTCGAAGTCGGCAGCGCTGTGTACGTCGGTCAGGGTCGCCCCCTTTCCGGCGGCGGCGCCGGTCGCGGCGTGCCGGCCGCCGCCGCCGCAGCCGGCGAGGGCGAGCGCGACGAGGGCGGCGCCGAGGACGAGCAGGCGCCTCACTCCCGCACCAGCTCCCGGGTGGCGACGCCGTGCCGCCGCCGCTGCCAGAGCGAGAAGCAGGCCGCGGCGCCGATCAGCGCACCCGCGACGGCGAGCAGGAGCCAGGCGCGGCCGGCCGCGTCGTCCTGCACCTGCGCGGCGTAGCGGGTGACGAAGCCGACGACCGGGTCGGCGGAGAGCGTCGCGATGTCCCCGAACTTGATCCGCGCCCAGTAGTAGGTCAGGTAGGCGCCGGCGACGACGAGCAGCGCGCCCGCGGCGCGCTCGGCGAAGCGCAGGAACGGGCGGATCGAGCGGACGAGCCCCTCGCGGAGCAGCGCCACCGTGACGGCGAGCGCCATCATCACGATCGCCATCCCGACCCCGTACGCGGTGAACACCGCCACCTTGCTCCCGCCGAGCGAGGCGCCGATCAGGGCCAGGAAGACGGGCAGCGTGCAGCCGAGCGACGCGGCGCCGTAGCCGACGCCGAAGAGCACGATCGCGCCGAGGCGCCGTTCCCGGCGTGGACGGATGCCGAGCCGCACCGGCGCGGCGACGTGGAAGCCGGCCAGCGCCGCAAGCCCGGCAAGCCCGAGCAGCACGCCGGTGACGAGCCCCGCCCAGGGCACCGCGCGGGCGATCGCCCCGACCCCGAACGCGATCGGCAGCCCGGCGAGCGCGAAGAGCCCGAGGAACCCGGCCGAGACGAGCGCGCCGACCGCGAGACCCTGCGCCACGCGGGTCGTCGTCCGCGGCAGCCGCTCCTCCTCGACGCCGAGGTAGAACGAGAGAAACGCCGGCAGGAGCGGGAACGCACACGGGTTCACCACCGCCAGACCGCCCGCGGCGAGCGCCACAGAGACGGGAACCCCGCCCACCTCACCGAGCCTAGCGGCGAGCGCGAGAACGTGCCAACCGGCGCTAGCGCGAGACGGTCTCGTCCGCGTCGATCGTCTCGCGGATCTTCTCCAGCGAGCGGCGGATCAGACGGGAGACGTGCATCTGCGAGATGCCGACCTGCTGCGCGATCTGCGACTGCGTGAGCCCCTCGAAGAAGCGGAGCTGCAGGATCTTCCGCTCCCGCTCGTCCAGCGCGCGGAACCCCGGCGCGAGCACGGCGCGATCCTCGGAGACCTCGTACTGGTGCTCGACGGTGCCGATCGACTCGAGCGGGTCGAGATCGTCCTCGTCGCCGCCGCCGCTTCCCGCCGACAGCGACAGGGACGAGTAGGCGCGGCCCGACTCGAGCGCCTCGAGCACGGCCTCCTCCTCCACGCCGGCCGCCTTCGCGAGCTCCGGGATCGTCGGCGAGCGCGAGAGCTGCACGGTGAGCTGCTCGATCAGGCGCGAGAGCTGCACGTTCAGCTCCTGCAGCCCGCGCGGGACGCGCACCGACCAGCCCTTGTCGCGGAAGTGGCGCTTGATCTCGCCGATGATGTTCGGCGTCGCGTAGGTGGTCAGCTCGACGCCGCGGTCGATGTCGAAGCGGTCGATCGCCTTGATCAGGCCGATCGCGCCGATCTGGACGAGGTCCTCGAGCTGCTCGCCGCGGTACGAGTAGCGCCGCGCGAGCGAGCGGACGAGCGACATGTACTGCTCGATCAGCTTCTCGCGCGCCTGGAGGTCGCCCTCCTCGTGGTAGCGGCG
>DASZYW010000045.1:0-3752 GCA_035545195.1 Gaiellaceae bacterium | reverse complement strand
GGGATCAGGTGCGTGAAGCCCTCGAGCGCGACGGTGTCCCCGTCGCGGACGAGCTCCCGCACCGCGTCGCTGAGGAGCGCCTCGGGCACTAGAACGGGAAGGGATGTCCTTCGCCGCGGATCGTGACCCAGCGCAGCTCCGTGAACTCGTCCACGACCGCCTGGCCGCCGAAGCGCCCGAAGCCCGAGTCCTTGACGCCGCCGAACGGCATCTGCGGCTCGTCCGCCACGGTCTGGTCGTTGACGTGGACGATCCCCGAGTCGATCAGCTGCGCGAGCGAGAAGCCGCGGTCGCGGTCCGACGTGATGATCCCGGCGCTGAGGCCGTAGCTCGTCCGGTTCGCCTTCTCGACCGCCTCCTCGGCGCTGTCCACGATCTCGACCGCGGCGACCGGCCCGAAGGTCTCGTGCTTCGCGAACTCGGAGTCCTCGGAGACGCCGGTGAGCAGCGTCGCCTGGAAGCACGGCCCGACCGCCTCGCCGCCCGCGAGCACCGTCGCCCCGTCCGCGACCGCCTGCTCGACCCGGCCCTTGACCATCGCCAGCGCCTGCTCGTTGATCAGCGGCCCGATCACCGTGTCGTGCTCCTTCGGGTCGCCGACCTTGAGGCCCTTCGTCTTCTCGGCGAGCTTGCCGATGAACTCGTCGGCGATCGAGCGCTCGACGTAGATCCGCCGCTTCGACATGCAGATCTGCCCCTGGTGGAGGTAGGAGCCGAACGCGGAGGCGTTGACCGCGTACTCGAGGTCGGCGTCGCCGAGCACGATCAGCGGGTTGTGGCCGCCGAGCTCGAGCACGACGCGCTTGAGCTGGCGCCCCGCGGCCTCGGCGATCATCCGGCCGACCTGGCTGGAGCCGGTGAAGTTGAGCCTGCGCACCGCCGGGTGCTCGATCAGCACCTCGCCCACCGGCCCGGCCGCGCCGGGCGCGTGCGTGACGATGTTCAGGACGCCGGCCGGGAGGCCCGCCTCCGTGAAGATCTCGCCCCAGAGCAGCCCGCCGGTGAACGGCGACCACTCCGACGGCTTGAGCACGACCGCGTTCCCGAGCGCGAGCGGCGCCGCGATCGAGCGCGCGGAGAGGATCAGCGCCGCGTTCCAGGGCGCGAACGCGCCGACGACGCCGACCGGCTTGCGGATCCCCATCGCGAACGCCCCGGTGTCCGACGGGATCACCTGCCCCATCGGCGCGTACGCGAGCGCGGCCGCCTGCCGAAACAGGTTCGGCACGAACATCGTCTGGAACATCCCGAAGCCGAAGCTCGAGCCGGTCTCCCGCGCGAGCAGGTCGACGACCTCCATCTGCCGGGACTCGAGGATGTCGGCCGCCTTGAGGAAGATCCGCTGCCGCTCGGCGGGCGGGGTCTTCGACCAGGCCGGGAACGCGGCGGCCGCCGCCTCGACCGCGCGGCGCGCGTCCTCGGCGCCGCCGGCGGGCGCAGTCGCGACCGTGTCGCCGTTGAACGGGTCGGTGTCCTCGTACGTCGCGCCGTCAGCGGCTGCGACCCAGTCGCCGCCGATGAACTGCCGGTACTCCTGTGCGGCCGTCGTGGCCATGGCCTGTTCCTCCCTGTTCAGTCTTCGCTGCGCAGCCGGTAGCCGACCGGCAGCAGTTGGACGTTGAAGCGTTCCTGGATCGTCCCCCAGATCCCGCGCGGCAGCAGCAGCGCGAAGCCGATCGCGATCCCGCCGAGCATGACGAAGTACCAGACGCCGCTGATCGAGACGTACGTCTGGAGCACGTAGAGGACGACGGCGCCGATGATCGGCCCCTCGAAGGTGCCCAGCCCGCCGACGAGCACCATGAAGATCATGCGCGCCGTCCAGTTGATCCCGAAGACGGAGTCCGGCCCGAGCGGCAGCACGGAGAGCTGCCAGGCGAGGATCACGGTGCCCGCCGCCGCGCAGCCGGCGCCGGCGACGACGAAGAGCACGCCCTTCCCGAGCAGCACGCGGACGCCGACCGACGCCGCTGCGTCCTCGTCGTCGCGGATCGCCTGCAGCGAGCCGCCGAGCCGGCTGCGCAGGAGCACGAACAGGAGCAGGAGCAGCACCGCGACCGCGCCGAGCGCCGCCCAGTAGGTGTAGTGCAGCCGCTGCGTCGGCGTGTAGCGGAGGTTGAACGGCAGCAGCGCCGAGGTGCCGGTGCCGCCGCCGATCGCCGGGTTCGGGTCGAGCGAGACGAGGATCGCGAACGCCTCCGCCACGACCCAGGTCGCGATCGCGAACGCGCCGTTCCGCAGCCAGAGGACGACGAAGGCGACCGGGATCGCGATCGCGCCGCCGATCAGCGTCGCGAGCAGCATCGAGAGGTACGGGTTGAGGTCGTGCTGGACGGAGAGGAAGACGGCGGCGTACGCGCCGATGCCGATGAAGCCCTGCTGGCCGACGGAGACGAGCCCGCCGTAGCCCGCGAGCGCGTTCCACATCATCGCCATGATCACGAGGAAATAGAGCTGGATCAGGTTGTTCTGCGAGTTCTCGCCGAGCAGCACCGGCCCGAACGCGAGCGCGACGACGAGCCCGGCGAGGCCGCCGGTGAAGAGCACCGACAGCGGCGTCCAGCGCTGGACGCGGAAGCGCGGCTCCGGGGCGGCGACGGCCGACTCGGTCACGCGAACCTCCTCAGCGCGTAGCGGATCCGCGGCGCCTGCGACGCGCTGCGCGTGACGAGCACCGCGAGGAAGACGACGTGGCCGCCGAGCGCGAAGTACTCCTGGTTGATGTGCGCGCCGATCTCCTGCGAGACACCGAGCACGATCCCGCCGGCGAGCGTGCCCCAGAGCGAGCCGATGCCGCCGATCACGACCGCCTCGAAGGCGTACAGCAGCTCGTTCGCGCCCGCGTTGGGGTCGAACGCCGAGCGCATCCCGTAGAAGACGCCGGCCAGCGCGGCGATCGCGACGGCGATCGCGGTCGCGCGGGCGTAGACCGCGCGGGCGTTGACGCCGACGAGCTCGGCCGTGTCGGGATCCTCGGCGGTGGCGCGCAGCTCGCGGCCGAGCTGCGTGAAGCGGAGCACGAGCTGGAGCCCGCCGAGCACGGCGAACGCGATCGCGAGCGTGAGCACGTCGAACCAGGGGATCGAGAGCTCGCTCGAGACGTGCCAGGCGGCCGGCCCGATCCGGCCGGCGTCGAGCGAGTGCACGTCCGGGGAGAAGAACTGCTGCAGGAGGTTCGCGATCACGATCAGCAGCCCGAACGTCGTCAGGAGCGGCACGAGCTGCCCGGCGCGCAGGCTCCGCTCGAGCATCGTCCGCTGCAGCAGGTAGCCGACGATCAGCGCTCCCGGCAGCACCGGCGCCAGCGCCAGATACGTCGAGATGTGCAGGTGCTCGGTGAGCAGGAACGCCATGTAGGCGCCGATCAGCGCCAGCGAGCCGTGGGCGAGGTTGATGATCCGCATCACGCCGAACATCAGCGCCAGGCCGGCCGCGAGCAGCGCGTAGAAGCCGCCCAGCAGGATGCCGTGCACGACGTCGGCGACCCACGTCATGCCGTCGCCTCCTGCCGGCGGAGCCCGAAGTAGGCGTCCGTCACCTGCTCGCGCGTCAGCTCGCCGCGGGCGCCCTCCAGCACGATCCGGCCCTCGAGCATGCAGGCGACGCGGTCCGCGACGCCCATCGCCCGCGAGAGGTCCTGCTCGACGAGCACGATCGTCGTCCCGCTCTCGATCAGCCCGCGCAGGGAGTGGTAGACGCCCTCGACGACGATCGGCGCGAGCCCGAGCGAGACCTCGTCCAGGAGCAGGAGC
>DASZYW010000044.1:0-4152 GCA_035545195.1 Gaiellaceae bacterium | reverse complement strand
CGCTCGCCCATCAGCCAGATCGCCGGGTACTTCATCGTCAGCTTCGAGCCGAGGTTCCCGTCCACCCACTCCATCGTCGCGTCCTCGTAGGCGACGGCGCGCTTCGTGACGAGGTTGTAGACGTTGTTCGACCAGTTCTGGATCGTCGTGTAGCGACAGCGGCCGCCCTTCTTGACGACGATCTCGACGACGGCGCTGTGTAGCGAGTCGGTCGAGTAGATCGGCGCCGTGCAGCCCTCGACGTAGTGGACGTAGGCGCCCTCGTCGACGAGGATCAGCGTCCGCTCGAACTGACCCATGTTCTCGGCGTTGATCCGGAAGTAGGCCTGCAGCGGCATCTCGATCTTCACGCCCGGCGGCACGTAGATGAACGAGCCGCCCGACCAGACCGCCGAGTTCAGCGCGGCGAACTTGTTGTCGTTCTGCGGGATGATCGTCCCGAAGTACTGCTTGAACAGGTCCTCGTGCTCGCGCAGCGCCGTGTCGGTGTCGAGGAAGATCACGCCCTTCTTGGTCAGATCCTCCTGGAGCTTGTGGTAGACGACCTCCGACTCGTACTGCGCGCCGACCCCGGCGAGGTACTTCTTCTCCGCCTCCGGGATGCCGAGCTTGTCCCAGGTGTCCTTGATGTCGGCCGGCAGGTCCTCCCAGGAGTTGGCCTGCTTCTCGGTCGGCTTGATGTAGTAGTAGATGTTCTCGAAGTCGATCCCGCTGAGGTCGCCGCCCCAGGTCGGCATCGGCCGCGCCAGGAAGTAGTCGAGGCTGCGGTGCCGGAACTTGCGCATCCAGTCCGGCTCGTTCTTGTGCGAGGAGATCGCGTCCACGAGCTCGTGGTTGAGCCCGCGGCCCGACTTGAAGAAGTAGTCCTCGGGAACGGAGAACCCGTACTTGATCGCGTAGTCGGAGCCGATCCCCTCGACGATCTCGGTCTCGGTCTGGCTCATGACGCCTCCGTCCCTGCGGGAATGAACTTGTCGTAGCCCTCGGCCTCGAGCTGCTTCGCGAGCTCGGCGCCGCCGGACTCGACGATGCGGCCGTCCACGAAGACGTGCACGTGGTCGGGCGTGATGTAGTCGAGGATCCGCTGGTAGTGCGTGATCACGAGCGCGCCCATCTCCGGGCCGACGAGCGCCTTCACGCCGCCTGCGACGACGCGCAACGCGTCGATGTCGAGGCCGGAGTCGGTCTCGTCGAGCACCGCGATCCGCGGCTTCAGCATCGCCATCTGCAGGATCTCGACGCGCTTCTTCTCGCCGCCCGAGAAGCCGTCGTTCAGGTAGCGCGACGCGAGCTCGCGGCTCACCTTCAGCCCGTCCATCTGCGAGAGGAGCTCCTTGCGGAAGTCCGGGATCGAGATCGGGTCCTCGACGCCGCCGTTGCGGGCCTTGCGCGTCGCGTTGATCGCGCTGCGCAGGAAGCTCGTCACGGTCACGCCGGGGATCGCGTGCGGGTACTGGAACGCGAGGAAGAGGCCGCGCTGCGCGCGCTCGTCGGCACCGAGCTCGGTGATGTCCTCGCCGTCGAGGATCAGCTTGCCCTCGGTGATCTCGTAGGCCGGGTGGCCCATGATCGCGTACGAGAGCGTGCTCTTCCCGGAGCCGTTCGGCCCCATGATCGCGTGCACCTCGTTCGAGGCGACCTCGAGGTCGACGCCCTTGACGATCTCGGTGCCGTCCTCGAGCGAGACGTGCAGGTTCTCCAGCTTCAGCGTTGCCACCGACACCAGGCTACCGAACGGGTGTCGCGCGCCGACCGCGCCACGACAGCAGTTCAGCGGATCCTGCGGCCGCCAGGCCCAGCCCGAGGATCGCGAGCGAGGCGCGGGGCGAGCGGAGCGCGAGCCGGAGCGCCGTCCAGGCGGTGCTGCCGCGGGAGGTGTCGTCGAAGCGGCCGTGGGCGCCGGGGTCGCCGGGCATCGTCGCGAAGAGGTTGTCCGACCCGCCGATCGGCTTGTCCTGGTCGGTGTGCTGGCTCTTCCAGCCCATGCGCAGGAGCATCAGGTCGCCGGCGCGCGGCGAGAGCTTCTGGCCCCAGAGCAGCTTCTGCGCGCCCCAGCCGAGCGGCAGCTCTCGCACCGGCTTCTCGCAGCAGTGCAGGACCGCCTCGGCGAACGGCTCCGGCTGGTAGATCGGCGGTACCGGCTGCGGCTGCTTCCCGATCTTCTGGCGGTCGCGGTCGAACTGCGGCGTGTTGATCGCGCCCGGCAGGACGACCGAGACGGCGACGCCGGAGCCGTCCTTCTCCAGCTCGGTGCGCGCGGACTCGAAGAACGCGCGCAGCGCCGCCTTCGACGCGCAGTAGCCGCCCTGTAGCGGGATGCCGCGATAGGCGAGCGCCGACTGGATGGAGACGAACGTTCCCTGCGACTCCCGGAGGTGCGGCAGCGCCGCCCAGTAGCCGTACACCTGGCCGAAGAAGTTGACGTCGATGATCCGGCGCAGCTCCTCCGGCTCGTAGCGGTAGGTCTCCGCGTAGACGGTCACGATCGCGTTCGCGACGTAGGTGTCGATGCGCCCGAAGCGGTCGATCGCCTGCTCGACGACCTGGCCGACCTCGTCGCGCACCGCGCAGTCCGCCGGAACTGCGTGCGCGACTCCGCCCGCGGCGGCGATCTCCCGCACGCAGGCGTCGAGCGCTTCGCTGTTGCGAGCTGTCACGACGACGCGCGCGCCCCGCGCTCCGGCCGCGCGCGCGACCGCGCGACCGAGCCCGCTGCTCGCGCCCGTGACGACGACCACCTGCTCCGACAGCGGCTTCTTCTTCATCCACCGTTCAGGATCGCCGTGGAAGCCCGGTTCAAAACGGTGCTACTCTCGCTCTCTCATGAGTGGCCTCACACAGCCGTGGCACATCCTCGTCCTGCTCCTGCTCGCGCTGCTGCTCTTCGGCGGCAAGCGGCTGCCGGAGATCGGCCGGTCGCTCGGCAGCGGGATGCGCGAGTTCAAGGACTCGCTGATGGGCAACGAGTCGCAGCCGCAGCAGCAGCTGCCGCCCGCCGAGCCGACGACGGTCCCCACGCCGTCGCGCGAGCACGAGACCACCCCGTAGCCCGCGCATGAGCCGGTTCCCGCGCCGTCTGAGCTACGGCGAGGAAGCGACGCTGGGCGAGCACCTCGAGGAGCTCCGCTGGCGCCTCTTCATCGTCATCGGCGCGCTCGCGCTCGGCGCGATCGTCGCCTTCGTCTTCCACAACCACGTCCTCGACTGGCTCGACCACCCGCTGCCGGCCGACCGGCGCAAGGTGACGACGCTCGGGGTCGTCGAGCCGTTCTCGGTCACGATCACGGTCAGCATGTACGTCGGCTGCGTGCTCGCGCTGCCGGTGATCCTCTGGCAGATCTGGGCGTTCTTCATGCCGGCGTTCAACCCGGGGCTGGAGCGGCGCGTCTTCCTGCTGGTCGCCGCCGCGGTCGCGCTCGGCGCCGCGGGCGTCGCCTTCGGCTACTGGATCCTGCTGCCGCGCGCGATCCACTTCCTCACGCACTACGACGACCGGCACTTCAACCACATCATCCAGGCGAAGCCCTACTACAGCTTCGTCACCACGGTGATGCTGGGGATCGTCGTCGTCTTCCAGCTGCCGCTCGTCGTGCTCGGCCTCGTCGCGATCGGAGCGATGAGCTCGTCCGGGCTGCGGCGGAACCGGCGCATCGGCTACTTCGTCGTCGCCGTGATCGCGCTCGCGCTCCCCGGCCCCGACCCGGTCACGACGGCGCTGGAGCTGCTGCCGATGTGGGCCCTCTTCGAGGGCTCGATCTGGGTCGCGGTGCTGTTCGAGCGGCGACGGCGACGTGCAGGGACCCTCGCTACGCTGGACGCCTGATGGCGAGAGCGGCGGTCAAGGCGAAGCAGCAGGCGCAGCGCAAGGCGGCTCCGCCCACGCGCGCGCGCACCCGCGGCCGCCGCAAGCACGCGGGAGGAGGGAACCCGAACCAGGACCTCTTCTTCATGCGCATGCGGCGCCAGGTGAAGTGGGTCTACGTCCTGCTCGCCGTGCTCTTCGCGCTCACGTTCGCCGTCCTCGGCGTCGGCTCGGGCCAGAACAGCGGCCTCGACCAGATCTTCAGCGGCCTCTTCGGCGGCGGCGGCTCCTCGATCTCCAAGGCGCAGCACGCCGTCACCAAGAACCCGCAGTCGCCGAAGGCCTACCGC
>DASZYW010000043.1:0-3787 GCA_035545195.1 Gaiellaceae bacterium | reverse complement strand
GCAGGCCGGGCACGTCTCTCCCACCGGCTCGACGGCGCCGCAGTGGTGGCAGCGGAGGGTGGCGTCGCCGTGGAGCGTGAGGGCGACGTCGCAGTTGCGGCAGCGCCGGGTCGCGCCGCAGGCGCGGCAGTGGAGCGCGGGCGCGACGCCGCGCCGGTTGAGCAGGAGGATCGCCTTCCCGCCGCGGTCGGCGAGCGCGCCGAGCTCCTCGAGCAGCGGGGCCGAGAGCGGGTAGCCGGCCTCGCGCCGGAGATCGAGCACGCGCACGGTCGGCATCGGCGCGTTGAGGCGCGTCCCGAGCTCGAGCCGTTCGAGCGCCTGCCACGACTCCGGGCGCGGCGTCGCCGAGCCGAAGATCGCGACCGCGCCTTCGAGCGAGGCGCGTTTGGCGGCGACGGTGCGCGCGTCGTAGCGCGGGTCGGACTCCTGCTTGTAGGAGGCGTCGTGCTCCTCGTCGACGCAGATCACGCCGAGCCGCGGGACGGGTGCGAAGACCGCGGAGCGAGCGCCGACGACGACGGGCGCCTCGCCGGTGGCGATGCGTTCGCGCTCGTCGCGCCGCTCCGCGTCGGTCAGCGCGGAGTGGAGCACGGCGACGCGGTCGCCGAAGCGTTCGCGGAAGCGGCCAAGCGTCTGCGGCGTCAGCGCGATCTCGGGAACGAGGACGATCGCGCCGCGCCCCTGCACGAGGGCGGCCTCGGCTGCGCGGATGTAGACCTCGGTCTTGCCGCTGCCGGTCGCGCCGCCGAGCAGGACGTTGCCGCCGCCGGCCGCGAGCAGCTCGCCGATGCGCGCGAGGGCGCGCTGCTGCGTCTCCGAGAGCTGTGTCGGCGCGGGCTCGGCCGCGAGCGAGTCGCGCTGCGCGACCTCGCGGCGATCGCCGCGGCGCGCACGCTCGTGCGGCGCGACGAGCGCGAGCGCGCGTGCAGGCGTGGAGCCGTAGTACTCCGCAAGCCAGAGCGCGAGCTCGACGAGCGCGGGCGAGATCGTCTCGACGACGCGTTCGACCGGCGCGGCCTCGACACCCTCCGGCGCGGCGACGTCGACCTCGGTGACGACGCCGCGGCGCTTCGAGTTCCCGAAGCGGATCTCGACGATCGCTCCGGGGCCCGTGCCGTCCGGCACCTCGTACGTGAACGGTCGCGCGACGGCGCGCGCGCTGACGAGCGGATAGACGGAGGCGAGGCGCGTCACCCGTCCAGGCTACGGTCAGCACATGACCGACTTCGAGTGGAACCCCGAGACCTACCTCGACGAGATGCACGAGGAGATCCCCGGCTACGAGGAGCTGGAGGACGCCGTCGCCGCCGCGGTGCCGGCCGGAACGCGCTTCCTGGAACTCGGGACGGGCACCGGCGAGACCGCGCTGCGCGTGCTCGCGCGCTTCCCGGACGCGGCGTGGGTCGGGATCGACGCGAGCGAGGCGATGCTCGCGCGGGCGCGGGAGCGACTGCCGCGCGCCGACCTGCGGCTGGGGCGTCTCGAGGATGCGCTGCCCGAGGGCCCGTTCGACGCGGTCGTCTCGGTGCTCGCCGTCCACCATCTGCGCGCGGACGCGAAGCGCGAGCTGTTCGCGCGCGTCGCGGCGGCGCTCGCCCCCGGCGGGACGTTCGTGCTCGGCGACCTCGTCGTCCCGCGCGCGGGCGAGAAAGGGCCGATTTTCGTCGACTGGGAGATGGACGTCCCGGACAGCGCCGCCGACCAGGTCGACTGGCTGCGGGCCGCCGGTTTCGAGGCGCGCGCCGAGCACGTGCGCGCCGACCTGGCGTTGATCGTCGCGCGACTGCCTGTGGACGAGAATCCGGCCTCCCGCTAGGAAGCCGTCACGGACTCGTCACCGGTTCGCCGGTATCGTCGATCTCGAGGGCGGAGGGACCTGCGACCCCACCCTTGTGGGTGGGGGCCGTCTTGAACACGGCCCCGGTGGGCATGCCCGGAGAGGTCAGACGCCGGCGGCGCTGACGACGAAGTCGGTCGCGAAGCCGAGCAGGATCCCGAGCAGCATCAGCCAGGTCACGAGCACGGGGTTCCCGTAGCGGCGGTTGACCGCGAAGAGCTCCTGCACGACGTAGAGGATCGAGCCGGCTGCGACGGTGAAGAAGACGACCGCGATCGCGTCGCTCGCCCAGGCCTGGCCGACGACCGTGCCGAGGAACGTGGGGCCGCCGCCGATCAGGCCGAGGACGCCGAGCAGCTTCCAGCTCGGCCGGACGCCCTCGCCGCTGAGCGGCCCGCAGATGCCGAAGCCCTCGGTCGCGTTGTGCAGGCCGAAGCCGATGATCAGCGTGACGGCGAGCGAGATCTCGCTCGCTGCGGCGGCCTGCCCGATCGCGAGGCCCTCGCCGAAGTTGTGGACGCCGATCCCGATCGCGATCAGGAACGCCAGCCGGATGGCCGGGTTCGAGAGGTCGAGCCGCCGCCGCGCCGCGAACTCGTCGATCGCGGCGGCGCCTGGCCCGACGAGGGTCGACGCGCGCCTGTCGGCGCGCCGCTTCATCCACGACTCGTAGTAGACGAGGCTCATCAGGCCGGCGACGAACCCGCCCACGCCGAGCGCACTCAGGCCGGAGAACCGGCCCCAGTGGCGCGCGTCCAACGCCGACTCGATCGGGTCGACGGCGTTCGAGAGGACGTCCCACAGCAGGAAGACGAGGATCCCGGTCGCCAGCGCCGACAGCCCCGAGCGCGCGTTGCCGCTCAGGCCCTGCACGCGGCCCATCGGCAGGCCGAGGAAGATCGTCGCGCCCGCGATCGCGCCCAACAGCAGGATGTGTCCGGTGCTCAGGTCGACTCCTTGCGCATCCGCTGTAAGGGTAGCCTTACACGGTCGCGGGGCGGCACTATACCCGGATGGCGCAGGGCCACTCCGTCGACGAGTACCTGGAGACGATCTACTTCCTCGCCTTCCCGATCGGCGAGTACACGCCCCGCGGCGCCGGCTCTCCCCCGCTCGCCTCGCGCGTCGCCGAGATGCTCCATGTCTCTCGCGCCTCCGCCGGCGAGATGCTGAAGCGGCTCGAGGCGGACGGGCTCGTCCGGCGGGGCGAGCACAAGGAGGCGATCCTCACCGAGAGCGGCCGCGAGCGCGCCGAGCGCGTCGTCCGCAAGCACCGGCTGATCGAGCGCCTGCTCACCGACTTCATGGGCTACACCGGCGCCGAGGCGCACGAACGCGCCGACATGCTCGGCGACACCTTCACCGACGAGATGATCGAGCGGATCGACGAGCGGCTCGGCCGCCCCGAACGCTGCCCGCACGGCTGGCCGGTCGACCCGGAGCTCGAGCAGCGCGAAAACGCCGACCTCGCACCGCTCGCCTCGCTCGCGGCGGGCGCCCGGGCGACGATCGTCCGGCTCGCCGAGCACGACGGCGACCTCCTGCACTGGTTCTACGACCAGGAGCTCGTGCCGGGGACGCAGCTCACGGTCGAGCGCGCCGACCCGGCCGCCGACCAGTTCGTCGTCCGGCTCGACGACTCGACCCGCGCGATCTCCGAGAAGGCCGCGGCGGGACTGTTCGTCAGACCGTCGTAGCCGCCGCGCTGCCGAGCCCTGCAGCGGCGCGAAGCGCGTCCGCCTTGTCCGTCCGCTCCCACGTGAAGTCGCCGTCGTCGCGGCCGAAATGGCCGTACGCAGCCGTCTTCCCGTAGATCGGGCGGCGCAGGTCGAGGTCGCGCAGGATCGCGGCCGGGCGCAGGTCGAAGTGCTCGCGCACGAGCTCCTCGATCGTCCCCACCGGGACGTTCTCCGTCCCGAACGTCTCGACGAGGATCGACATCGGGTGCGC
>DASZYW010000042.1:0-3602 GCA_035545195.1 Gaiellaceae bacterium | reverse complement strand
GAGGATGACCGCTGCGATCACGGAGAGCTCGTCGCCGCTGCCCCAGTCGAAGCGGCCCGAGGAGAGCCAGCCCGCGTAGAGCATCCCGGCGAACGCGGCGACGACGCTGGAGACGAAGAGCACCGTGAACTTGACCCGCGCCGTGTTGATGCCGCTGTAGTCCGCCGCGGTGCGGTTGCCGCCGGTGGCGAGCGTCTTCCGCCCGAAGGACGTCTTCCGGAGGATGAACGCCCCTACGACCACGAAGACTGCCGTCCAGAAGGCGAGCGACGGGACCGGGCCCCAGTCTCCGCCGCCGAAGATGTTGTTGTAGGTGTTGTCGAGGATCGGCTGTGCCGACTCGGCGGTGATCCACATCGCGACGCCCTGCGTGATGCCGAGCATCCCGAGGGTGACGAGGAACGAGGGGATGCGCAGCAGCGTGACGAGCGAGCCGTTGAGCGTGCCGACGAGCACGCCGACCCCGAGGCCGGAGAGGATCCCCGCACCGATCCCGTAGTGCTCGATCGACATGGCGGTGACGCAGGAGGAGAGCCCCGCCAGCGCTCCGACCGAGAGGTCGATCTCGGCGGCGCCGATCACGAACGTCATGGCGGTCGCCATCACCGAGATCGTCGCCGTCTGCCGGATGATGTTCAGCAGGTTGTTGCCGTTGAGGAAGCCGTCCTTGTGGAACATGGCGGCGAAGACGACGAAGAGCGCGCCGAAGACGATGTAGATCACGTACTGGCGCCAGTCGAACCGGCTGAGCAGCCGCGACGACACGGACGCGAGCGGGCCGGGGGCCGGCGAGGCGGCGACGGAACCGAGGGCTGGGCGCTCAGTCATCGTCACGCCGCCTGCACGAGAGCGTGGAGTTCTTCTTCACCTGTGATGTCCTTTCGTGCGTGCGTCCCCCGGATGACGCCGTCCCGGATGATCAGGATCCGGTCGACGGCGGCGAGAAGCTCGACGAACTCCGACGAGATCACGAGCACGGCCTTCCCCTCGTCGGCGAGGCGGCGGATGATCTCGACGATCTCGGCCTTCGTGCCGACGTCGATCCCCGCCGTGGGCTCGTCCATGACGAGGATGTCAGGGTCGCGTCCCAACCACTTGGCGATCACGACCTTCTGCTGATTCCCGCCGGAGAGCAGTCGCGCCGGTCGCGGCAGTGCCCAGCTCGTGATGCTGAGGCTCTCCGCAAGCTGGTGCGCGAGCTCCTCCTCGCGGCGGCGGCGCATCACGCCGTGCTCGCTCAGCGCCCGGAGCATCGTGACGGTCAGGTTCGTGCGCACGGCGTGGTCGAGGACGAGCCCCTGGACGCGGCGGTCCTCGGGGATGAGCGCGATCCCGGCGTCGATCGCGGCGCTCGGGCTCCGCAGCCGGACTTCGCGTCCGCGGACGCGCACGGTCCCCGAGTCGATCCGCTGGATCCCGAACAGCGCGTGCGCCAGCTCGGTGCGGCCGCTGCCCATCAAGCCGGCGAGGCCGACGATCTCTCCGGCGCGGATGTCGAAGGTGATTCCGCGCACGCGCGGGCCGGAGACGAGGTCGTCGACCTCGAGCAGCGTCGGTGCGTCCTGCGGCACGGTGCGCGGCCGCCAGCGCATCCTCTCCTCGACCTTGCGGCCGACGATCAGCTCGATCGCGCGCGCCGTGGTCAGGCCCTGTGCGGACTCGGTGGTGACGACGTCGCCGTCGCGCAGCACCGTGACGCGGTCTGCGATCTGCAGCACCTCTTCGAGCCGGTGCGAGATGTAGACGATGCCGATCCCGCGCTCCTTCAGGCGTCCGATCAGCGCGAAGAGCGCGGCGGTCTCGGCCTTGGCGAGCGAGGCGGTCGGTTCGTCCATGATCAGCACCCGCGCGTCCTGCGCGAGCGCCTTCGCGATCTCGGTCAGCTGCCAGTAGGCGGTCGAGAGCGCATCCATCCGCGCGCGCGGGTCGACGTCGACGCCGATCTCGGCGAACAGCTTGCGCGAGCGGCGTTCGCACTCGCGATCGGCCAGCGTGCCCAGCGCGCCGCGCGGCTCGCGCATGAGGAAGACGTTCTGGGCGACCGTGAGCGTCGGGATGAGGCTGAACTCCTGGAAGATCATCGCGATCCCCTCGCGCCGCGCATCGAGGCCGGACTTGAAGCGGACCGGCTTGCCGCCCACCTCGATCTCCCCCGAGTCGAGCGAGTAGACGCCCTCGAGGATCTTCATCAGCGTCGACTTCCCGGCTCCGTTGCCGCCGAGGAGCGCATGCACCTCGCCGGCTGCGAGCTCGAAGTCGACGTCGGTCAGCACCGGCACTCCGCTGAACGCCTTGGAGATGCCGCGCATCGCGACGAGAGGAGGGGTGGTGTCGGGATCGGCCATTGGGAAGAGGAGGCGGGCGGCCGTCCTCGCGGGACGGCCGCCCGGGGAGGGCCATTGCTAGTGCTTGTACGCCTTCTTCAGCTGGCTCGGCGGCGGTGCGTGGTAGACCGTCGTCCAGGCCTTCAGAACGTTGGCGTGGGTGACGCCGAGCGCCGGGAGCGCCACATACGGCGGAGCCTTCTTCCCCAGCAGCCCGTAGGCCGCCAGCTTCGCCTCCGTGACACCCTGGTCGAACGGCCGCTGCGCGCCGATGCAGCAGATGTTCTGCTTGGCGGCGAGAGGCACCGCATCGTCGAGGCCGAGATCCTCGGTCGCGACGACGAGGTCACTCCGCCCGGCCGCCTTCGCGGCCGAGAGGATGCCCGTGGCGGGAACGTCCCAGACACCCCAGATCCCGGTCAGGCTCGGGTACTTCGTCAGCATCGCGCTTGCTGCAGTCTCGGCCTGAGACGAGAAGTTCGGGCCGGGAATGCCCTTCTCGGACACGATCTTGATGCCGGGGTACTTCTTGATCGTGTTCTTGAAGCCCAGGTACCGCTCGTGCGTGACGAAGAAGTCGGCCTGGTGGTAGACGAGACCGATCGTGCCCTTGCCCTTCAGTGCCTTCGCCATCAGCTGCGCGGCGACGACGCCGTTGCCGTAGTTGTCGGCCGACACGTCGCTGATGTAGTCGACGCCGGCCTTGAACCCCTGCGGCACGTTGTCCATGAAGACCAGCTTGATGCCCGCGTCCGCGGCCTTCTTGTAGGCGGACGCCGTCGCGACCGGGTCGACCGGGATCGAGACGATGATGTTCGGCTTCTTGGTGATCAGCGTCTCGATGTCGGAGACCTGTGTCGCCGCGACGAAGTTCGCGTCGGTGACGGCGATCACGTCGATGCCGAGCAGGCCGAACTCGTGCTTGAGGCCGGCGACCTGCGCCGTCGACCAGTCGTTGCCGCCGTAGTGGAGCGCGATTGCGGCGGTGGCGTGCATCGCCTTGACCTTCGCGACCTCGGCAGACGTCAACTGGACGCTGCTCGCAGATGCGGCTTTCTCGCCGTGCGGGCCGGTGGAGAGGACCGGCGGTGGTGCTGCTGAGGCCGATGCGGCGAGGATCGCCACGACGGCTGCCCCTAGCGCGAGCCCGCCACGGCCCACGCTCGAACGGCTCCAACTCATGTCCAGACCTCCTGTCTGCGGTGCCCGAACCGGCCCTCTGACCCGGCCGCGCCCGGTGTGCACCGCCGGGACTCGGTGAGCTGGACGATCTCGCCC
>DASZYW010000041.1:0-4086 GCA_035545195.1 Gaiellaceae bacterium | reverse complement strand
GAGCGCGATCTGCGCCGCCTCGGCGTGGCCGCCGCCCGTGTTCGCCACCGCGGCGGGGGAGGAGACGAGCCCAGGCTGAGGAGCGGGGGAGACCGCAGCCTGCTGGTCGGCCGCCTCGCGCGCAGCGATCTCGCGCTGCAGACGCTCCCGCGCCGCCTCCGCCGCGCGCCGCGCCGCGGCCGCCTCGGCCGCGAGCGTCTGCTGGATCGTGCGGTGGATCGACGCGCGCAGCCGCTTCTGGCGGCCGAGCGCGTTCTCGATCGTCCGCTTCTGCGCCGCCAGCTGCCGCACCGCCTCCGCGCGCTGCGCGCGCTGGCGCTTCAGCAGCTCCTCGCGCCGCTGGACCGTGCCCTGGAAACGGAGCGTCTCCTGCCCGATCTGCGCGTCCTGCGACGAGAGCGCCTTCGCCGACTCGAGCCGGTCGACGATCTGGGAGAGGCTCTGCGCGCCGGCGAGCACGTCCAGCGTGCCAGGCTGCCCGTTCTCGTAGAGGGAGACGAGGCGCGCCTCGAGCCGCTTCTGCGCGGTGCGGAGGTTCGAGCGCGCGACCCGCAGCGCGTACTCGTTCAGCTGCAGGTTGCGGTCGACGCGGGCGAGCCGGAGCTTCGCACCGTCGTACTCCTGGATCGTCCGCTCGAGGTTCGCGCCGATCCGGTCGACCTCCGCCTGCACCGCGCGCTCGTGCGCCCGCTCGGCGCGCACCTTCGCCGACGGCGGGCGCGCGGCAGCCTCGCCGACGAGCACGGCGGCGGCGAACAGCACGACGAGGAAGACGGAAAACCGCTGCATAGAGGCCCAGACCCGGACCGGGAACCTATCGCACTCGCCGGTCGCCGCCAAGCTCTGCCGTCGGAGCCGGCCGCCTACACTGACCGCGTGCAAGCGGTACTGGACGTCACGAACGAGGTCGCGGCCGAGCTGGCCGGGATCGGCGACGGCGTGCTCGATGCGCTCCGCAGCCGCCTCGGCTGCAAGGTCAACCTGCGCGGCAACCGGCTCACCCTCGAGGGCGACGACGTCAAGGTCGAGGAGGCCCGCGCCGTCGTCGAGGAGCTCGTCGAGCTGGTCGAGGGCGGTCAGGAGATCGGCGCCGGCACCGTCGACACGATCCTGAACGCGATCGACCAGGCCGAGGACGTCCGCGAGATCTTCGAGGACGTCGTCTGGTCGCACCGCGGCAAGCGGATCACGCCCAAGACGGTCACGCAGAAGCGCTACGTCGACGCGATCCGCGACTGCACCGTCACCTTCGGGATCGGCCCCGCAGGCACCGGCAAGACCTACCTCGCGATCGCGCTCGCCGTCGCCGCGCTCAGCGAGCGCCAGGTCGGACGGATCATCCTCACCCGCCCCGCCGTCGAGGCCGGCGAACGGCTCGGCTTCCTGCCCGGCGACGTGCTCGCCAAGGTCGACCCGTACATGCGCCCGCTCTTCGACGCGCTCTACGACACGATGGACCCCGAGAAGCTGAACACGTTCATGGAGCGCGGCACGATCGAGGTCGCGCCGCTCGCCTTCATGCGCGGCCGCACCCTCAACGACAGCTTCGTCATCCTCGACGAGGCGCAGAACACCTCGCCCGAGCAGATGCAGATGTTCCTCACCCGGCTCGGCTTCGGCTCGAAGATGGTCGTCACCGGCGACGTGACCCAGGTCGACCTGCCGCGCGAGCAGGCGTCCGGGCTGATCCAGGTGCAGGAGATCCTCGGCTCCGTGGACGGGATCGAGTTCGTCCGCTTCGGCCACGAGGACGTCGTCCGGCACAAGCTCGTGCAGCGGATCGTCGAGGCGTACAAGCGCCACGCCGAAGAGACCGGAACGGCGCGCAGCCGGTGATCGACGTGGCGGTCGAGAACCGCTCGGGCGAGGACGTCGACGCGGAGGGCGCCGTCGAGCTCGCCCGGCGCGTGCTCGCCGCCGAAGGCGTCGCCGACGGCGAGGTCGGCCTCGTGTTCGTCGGCCCGGACGAGAGCCGTGCGCTCAAGCAGCAGCACCTCGGCATCGACGAGGCGACCGACGCGCTCGCCTTCCCGATCGACGGCCTCGAGGAGCTGCCCGACGGGCTCCCGCGCCAGCTCGGCGACGTCGTCGTCTGCCCCCAGGTGGTCGGCTCCGAGTGGCAGGCCCCGCTCGTCCACGCGCTGCTCCACCTCGTCGGCTACGACCACGGGCCCGAGATGGAGGCGCGGGAACAGGTGCACGCGTGACCGTCTCCTCGCCACGCCGGGACGACGAGCCGCAGCAGCAGCCGCGCCCGCTGCGCGAGCCCGCGCCGGCCCCGGGCCGCGCGCCCACCCTGCTCGACAGCTTCAACTACGCCTTCGAGGGGATCATCCACGTCCTCCGCACGCAGCGGAACCTGCGCATCCACTTCCTCGCCGCGATCGTCGTGATCGGCGTCGCAGCCTGGCTCGGCGTGACGCGGATCGAGCTGATCGCGCTGCTGATCGCGATCGCCTTCGTGCTCGTCGCGGAGATGATCAACACCGCCATCGAGGGCGCGATCGACGTCTCCACGACCTCGTTCGACCCGAACGCGAAGCTCGCGAAGGACGTCGCGGCCGGCGCCGTGCTGATCTCGTCCGTGACCGCACTGGCCGTCGGCTACCTCGTCTTCTCGGCGGCGGCGGCCGACCGCACGGCGCGGCTCCTCGACACCGTCCGGAACGGCCCCGCGCAGATCACGCTCGTCGCGCTGGTGCTCGTCGTCCTGGTCGTGATCGCGACGAAGGCCTGGACCGGACGCGGGACACCGCTGCGCGGCGGCCTCCCGTCCGGCCACGCGGCGCTCGCGTTCGCCGGCTGGATGGCGGCGACCTACGTGATCGGCGACGACCATCGCTTCCTCATCTCCTCGCTGACGTTCGTGATGGCCGTGCTGGTCGCGCAGACCCGCGTCGAGGCCGGCGTCCACTCGGCGCTCGAAGTCTTCTACGGCGGCGCGCTCGGCGCGCTCGTCACCCTCGCCGTCTTCCAGGTGCTCTCGTGAGCGTGCTCGAGGAGCAGAAGCGCTACTACGCGGCCCGTGCGCCCGAGTATGACGACTGGTGGTACCGGCGCGGCCGCTACGCCCTCGACAGCGAGCAGGAACGGGGCTGGCTCGAGGACGTCGCCGAGGCCGAGGCGCGGCTGCGCGAGTTCGCCCCGCGCGGCGACGTGCTCGAGCTCGCGGCCGGCACGGGGATCTGGACGCGCAAGCTCGTCCCGCTCGCGCGGCGCGTCGTCGCCGTCGACGCGAACGCCGAGACGCTGGCGCTGAACACGCCCGCCGCCGAACTCGTCCAGGCCGACGTCTTCGCCTGGCGGCCCGACGAGCGGTTCGACGCGTGCTTCTTCTCCTTCTGGCTCTCGCACGTGCCGGAGGAGCGCTTCGACGAGTTCTGGGCGACTGTTCGCGACGCGCTGAAGCCGGGCGGGCGCGTCTTCCTCGTCGACAGCGGCGCCGGCGACCGCGCGCACACCGGCGTCGACCAGCAGGGCGAGCACGAGACGCGCACCATCTCTGACGGTCGCGCCTTCAGGATCGTCAAGCGCCGCTGGGAGCCCGAGCAGCTGGCGGCGCGCGTCCGTTCGCTCCGCTTCGAGCTCGAGCTGGCGACGACCGCGAACGGGCACTTCCTCGTCGGAGGAGGCGCGTGACCGGCGAGGAGCTCGTCGTCCGGGCGGAGGCCGCGGCCGCGCAGGCGTACGCGCCGTACTCGAACTACCGCGTCGGCGCGACCGTGCTCGCCCGCGACGGACGCCTCTTCGACGGCGTCAACGTCGAGAACGCCGCCTACCCGCTTGGGATCTGCGCCGAGAAGACCGCGATCGTGAAGGCCGCGAGCGAGGGTCTGAAGCCGGGCGACCTGGCCGCGATCGGGATCACCGCGTCGCCCTGCGGCGGCTGCCGCCAGTGGCTGCACGAGTGGGGCTTCGACCTCGTCGCCTTCCGCCGTGACGACGGGACCGTCGCCGAGTACGCGCCGGGCGAGCTCCTGCCCGACACCTGGAACCTCCCCTCGTGAGGTCCGGCTTCGTCGCGGTCGCGGGGCGCCCGAACGTCGGCAAGTCGACGCTCGTGAACGCGCTCTGCGGCGGCAAGGT
>DASZYW010000040.1:0-2064 GCA_035545195.1 Gaiellaceae bacterium | reverse complement strand
TGATTTGCTTGGCCATCTCACCTCCTTTCTCCGCCTCGACGGTTGGGGTTATGTTGGCGCCGAGTTGGCGGCCGCGAAAGTCCAGCTGTGCGGGAAGCTCGTGCTCGAGCTCGACGGCCAGCGGCTCGAACCCCGCCTGCCAGGCCGGCAAGGGCGGCTGCTGTTCGCGTTCCTCGTCGCCAACCGCAACCGCACGCTCACCCGTGACGAGGTGCTCGAGGCACTCTGGCCGGACGGCCACGACGGCGGCCTCGCGCCGCTGCTCTCGAAGCTCCGCCGCGTGGTACCGGTCGACAACCTGCGCATCCACCTGCCCGCCACGACCAAGGTGGACATCGAAGCGGCCGCCCACGCCCTCCACCGGGCCGAATCGGCGCTCGCACAGGGCTCCGGCCACCGCGCCTGGGGCCCCGCGCAGGTCGCGATGTTCGTCGCGGGACGGCCGTTCCTGCCCGGCGAGGACGCCGCGTGGATCGACGAGCAGCGCAGCTGGCTCGCCGGCCTGCACCTGCGCGCGCTCGAAGCCTACGCGCGCGCCGGGCTCGGCATCGGCGGCACCGAGCTCCCCGCGGCCGTCCGCGCCGGCCGCCGGCTGATCCAGCTCGAGCCCTACCGCGAGACCGGCTACCAGCTCCTCATGGACGCGCTCGCCCGCGAAGGGAACCCCGCCGAAGCGCTCCGCGTCTACGACCAGCTCCGCCACCGCCTCCACGACGACCTCGGCGTCGCACCCAGCGCGGCCACACGGCAACTGCACCGACGGCTCCTCGAAGACGAGACCCTCTGAGCAAAGTCGACGTCTACGTGTAGAGCGGCGTCAGGCTTCGCGCGACCGCTTCGAAGACTGCTTGCTCTGCGGGGCCGAACGCGTTCGTCTCTCCGTGCTCGACGTCGAGCGTGCCCACGACCGAGTTGCCGGCGAGGATCGGCACGATGAGCTCCGATCCGGTCGACTCCTGATTGGTGAGGTAGCGCGGGTCGCTCGCGACGTCGTTGGAGACGACGGTGGCCCGGGATGCGATCGCCGAGCCGGTGAGGCCGTCGCCGACGGCGAAGATGGGGTGCGCGGGCGCAGCGGGGCCGCTCCAGGCGAGGTTGCGCACGACATCCGAGTCGACCTGGTAGACGCCGACCCACCTGTAGCCGGTCTCGCGACGGACGAGGTCGGTGATCGCGGACGCGCGCGTCCCGAGGTCGCCGTCGCTCCCGGCAATCTCTGCCACCTTCTCGATCAGCGCTGTTTGGGTCATCGAGCTCCTTTCCCAACATGGGCGGCAATCGATATGCTGGACGGAAGTGTCCACTATATTGGAATCCGTCGACGCGGCTGCGATCAACTCCCGGATCGGCGCCGAGGTCCGTCGGCGCCGGATCGAGCGCCGCCTCTCGCTCGATGCGCTTGCGAGCCTCTGTGGTGTCAGCCGGTCCAACCTCTCGCTGATCGAGCGCGGCGAGAGCAATCCCACGGCGGTCGTGCTGTGCAAGATCGCGGCGGCGTTCGGAGTTCCTCTCGGCGACTTGCTCGGCGCGCGAGGAGCTTCTCCGGTCGAGCAGCCGCTCACGACGCCGGCGCAGCAGTCGGTGTGGCGTGACCCTGCGTCGGGCTACGTTCGCCGTTCCTTGTCGCCACGGTTGCCGCGGCTTCCGTTCGAGCTCGTCGAGATCACGCTCCCGCCTCGCGCTCACATCGTGTTCGACGGCGGTCAGCGAGCGTCAGGGCTCCACCACCAGCTCTGGGTGCTCGAAGGCGCGGTGGAGGTGACGATCGGCACGGAGACGCACGCGCTCGGAACGGGGGATTGTCTCGCGTTCACACAGGACAGGCCGACCGGCTACCGCAATCCGAGCCGGAAGCCCGTGCGCTATCTCCTGGCGATCGCGACCGAAGGCGTCAGATGACCGAAGCGTCCTGGGTCGTGCGGATGCTCGTGGCCTGCGGATTCGTCGAGCGTCGTTCGCGCTCAACTCGAGAGCCGGCGCCGAGCTAGGGTCGCAGCCTGATGGAGTCGCGGGCCTTGCCGGAGAAGCCGTTGCGTGTCGCGATTCTCGCCCCGATCTCCTGGC
>DASZYW010000039.1:0-7113 GCA_035545195.1 Gaiellaceae bacterium | reverse complement strand
CCGTCGCGCGCGCGCCGCACGCCGACCTTCCCGCCGGCGAGCGTGTCGTGGTCGAACGCGTGCAGCGGGCTGCCCAGCGCGAGCATCACGTAGTTCGTCACGTCGACGACGTTGGAGATCGGCCGCATGCCGGCAGCGAGGATCCGCGCCTTCAGCCAGACCGGCGACGGCCCGATCGCGACGTCGCGGAAGAGCCGTGCCAGGTAGCGCGGGCACCCATCCCAGTCCTCGACGTCGACCTCGACCGGCTCGTCGCCGGCCCGCGGCGGGTCGACGCCCGGCCACGGCGCGAGCTCGACGTCGAACAGCGCCGCGACCTCGCGGGCGAGCCCGTAGATCGAGAGCAGGTCGGGCCGGTTCGGCGTCGTGTCGATCTCGAGCACGTCCTCGACGAGCGGGAGCACGTCGGCCAGCGGCGTGCCGGGCTCGAGGCCGTCGGCCAGGAGCATGATCCCCTCGTGGTCGCTGCCGAGGTCGACCTCGTCCTCAGCGAGGATCATCCCCTCCGAGACCTGCCCGCGCAGCTCGCGCCGGTCGAGCGTCAGCCCGCTCGGCAGCGTCGCGCCCGGCAGCGCGACCGCGACGGTCGCGCCGGCACCGAAGTTCCACGCACCGCAGACGATGTGCGCCGGCTCCTTCTCCCCCACGTCCACGGTCGTGACCTGGAGCCGGTCGGCGTTCGGGTGCTTCTCGGCGGTCAGCACCTTGCCGACGCGGAAGCGGCCGAGGTTGCCGCCCTCGTCGAAGACCCCGCGGCGGACGATCCGCTCCACTTCGCAGGTCGAGACGAGGAGCCGCGCCGCGATCTCCTCGGTGGAGACGCCGGGGTCGGCGTACTCGCGCAGCCAGGACATCGGAACGCGCATCAGAACTGCCTCAGGAAGCGGAGGTCGCCGGCCCAGAGGTCGCGGATATCCGGCAGCTCGTGCCGGAGGATCGCCATGCGCTCGAGCCCCCAGCCGAACGCGAAGCCGGAGACCTCCTCCGGGTCGTAGCCGACGAAGCGGAGCACGTTCGGGTCGACCATCCCCGAGCCGCCGATCTCGATCCAGCCGGAGTGCTTGCAGAGCTGGCAGCCGGCGCCGTCGCAGCGGAAGCACGAGACGGCGACCTGGAGCGACGGCTCCGTGAACGGGAAGAAGTCGGTCGTGAAGCGGGCGCGCCGGTCCTCGCCGAAGAGCGCACGCAGGAGCTGCAGCAGCGTCCCCTTCAGGTCGGCGAGCGTGATGCCGCGGTCGACGGCGAGCCCCTCGACCTGGTGGAAGTACGGCGAGTGCGTCGCGTCGGCGGTGTCGCGGCGGTACGTGCGGCCGAGCGAGACCATGTAGACGGGCGGCTGCCTCGCCTCCATCGTGTGGATCTGGGAGGGCGACGTCTCGGTGCGGAGCAGCGTCTGCTCGCCGACGTAGAAGGAGTGGAGCGGCGAGCGTGTGATGTGGTTCGGCGCCATGTTCAGCGCGTCGAAGAGGTAGCGCGCGGTCTCGACCTCGCGGCCGTCCACGACCTCGTACCCCATACCGAGGAAGAGGTCCTCGACCTCGCGCCGCACCTGCGTGATCAGGTGCAGGTGCCCGCGCGGCCGGCGGCGGCCGGGGAGCGTGACGTCGACCTTGTCCTCGCGGATCGTCCGGTCGAGCTCGGCGCGCTCGAGCTCGCGCTGGCGCGCCTCGACCGCGGCCTCGACCGCCTCCCGCGCCGTGTTGAGCGCCATGCCGGTCTCGCGGTCGCGCACCTCGCGCAGCGCGAGCTTGAGCACGCTCTTGCGGCCGAGGTAGTGGACGCGCAGCTCGTCGAGCGCCTCGAGCGTCGCTGCGGCCTCGATCGTGGCCACGGCCTCCTGCTGCAGCGCCTCCGGGTTCACGGCGGCGACTGTATCCGGTTCGTCGGGCAACGCTTCCTCCTCTCTGCAGGCACGGGAACGGGGACGACTGCGCCCCGGCTCGGGCTGCGGGAGAAGCGGCGCGCGCTACGCGACCGCCCCGGCAGCGAGCCGGGGCTGCGTAAAGCGGTGCGCGCGGGCGGACATGGCAGCAGTATACGAGGGGTGAGCGAGTACGACCCCTGGGCCCCGGTCTACGACGCGTGGTCGTCGCACATGACCGAGGACGTCCCGTACTACGTCGAGCTCGTCCGCGAGGCGGACGGTCCGGTCGTCGAGCTGATGGTCGGGACGGGCCGCGTGGCGATCGAGGCGGTGCGGCAGACGGGCAAGCCGCTGCTCGGGATCGACTCCTCGCCGGCGATGCTCGCGATCGCGCGGGATCGGGCGGCGGGCCTGCCGCTGGAGCTCCGGCTTGGCGACGTGCGCGAGCTCGAGCTCGACGAGCCTGCCGCGCTGATCTACGTCCCCTTCCGTTCGCTCCTGCATCTGCACGGCTGGGAGGAGAAGCGCCGGGTCTTCGAGCGCGTCGCCGCCTCTCTCCGGCCGGGCGGGCGGTTCGCCTTCAACTCGTTCGCCTTCAACCATCGGATCGCCGCGGCGCTCGACGGGACGACGCAGGACGAGAACGGCGTCGTGCACACGATCGGCTACGCACCTGCCGACAACCGCGTCGACCTCGTCCGCGACGACGGCGCGACGATCAGGCTCTGGTGGGCCACGCGCTCCGAATGGGAGGGCCTGCTCGACGTGGCCGGGCTCGAGGTGGAGGCGCGCTACGGCTGGTTCGACAGGCGTCCGCTCGAGGACGACTCGCCGGAGCTCGTCTTCGTCGCCAGGAAGCCCTGAGCGCCTACGACCCGATAGCGCGCCTCTACGACCCGTGGAGCGCCGGCGTGATCGAGGACATCTCCTTCTACGTCGAGGAGGCGCTCGCCGCCGGGGGACCGGTCGTCGAGCTCGGCGTCGGCACGGGGCGGATCGCGATCCCGGTCGCGGCCGCCGGGGTCGACGTGATCGGCGTCGACTCGTCGCGCGGGATGCTCGACGTCTGCGCCGAGGCGGCGCGCGCAGCCGGCGTGGCGGAGCGGCTCGACCTGCGACTCGGCGACCTGCGCCGGCCACCGGTCGACGAGCGCGTCCGCCTCGTCACCTGCCCCTTCCGCGCCTACCTGCACCTACGCGACGACGAGGAGCGCCTCGAGGCCCTGCGCGCGGCGCGCGAGCTGCTCGTCCCCGGCGGGAAGCTCGTCTTCGACGTGTTCGCCCCTTCCCGCGAGGACGTCGAGGAGACGCACGGCCGCTGGATCGAGCGCGAGCCGGGCATCGATGAGCGCGCCGACTGGGATCTCGAGGCGCAGACGCTCACGCTCTCGGTGCGCGGCGCGGCCGGCGAGTCGAGCATGGTGCTCTGGTGGCTCGAGCCGGCGCGGTGGCACTCGCTGCTCGCCGAGGCCGGCTACGAGGTCGAGGGGTGCTACGGCTGGTTCGACCGCCGCCCCTACGACGGGGGCGAAGACACGGTGTGGGTCGGCCGCCGAAAATGAAGTTCGCAAATTGCGACGAAATCGTGTCGGAGGGGTCTTGATCCGGTGACGGGTTGCTGTAGGTTCCCTCTTGCACCGAGCAGGGCACGCGAGTAGGTCGAAACCCCGACCGAGCGGTCATACGAAGAGGGGGCAACCCCGAGGCGGAAGGCCGGTTGGACGAGGCGGACGAAAGCGAAGCCGGCTCGGTGAATCTTTGGTCCGGCCCCCGCGAGGGCCGGCCGCTTTTCTAGGGCGTTTGCCGCCGGGCGAGCTCGTAGAGCGCGACCGTGCCGGCCATCGCGACGTTCAGCGACTCGCCGCCCGCCTGCGGGATCGTCGCGCGCGCCTCGCACGACGCGAGTACGTCGTCGGGCAGCCCCTCCCGTTCGGCGCCGAGCAGGAGCACGACCTCGCCGCCCAGCTCGAGCGACGGCAACGGCGTGCCGTCGTGCGCGACGAGCGCGACCCGCCTCCCGCCCGGCTCGTCGAACCCGGAGAGCGGGACGCGGAAGACCGCCCCGACGGACGCGCGCAGCGCCTTCGGGCTCGTCGGATCGGCGCAGCCGGCGGAGAGCGCCACTCCGGCGCCGAACGCGTCGGCGGAGCGGAGCAGCGTGCCGAGATTGCCGGGATCGGCGACCCGCCACAGCGCCAGAGTCACCGGCCGCGTGCCGCTCGGCAGGTCGTCGCGGCGGAAGACGGCCACCACACGCGGCGGGTGCGCGAGCATCGACGCCTCCGCGAGCAGCCGCGGCACGACGTCCTCGCCGGCCACGATGACGTCCACCGGCTCGACGCCGGCGGCCTGCGCGGCCTCGAGCAGGTCCTCTCCCTCGGCGACGAAGAGCCCGAGCTTGGCGCGCCAGCGCCGGTCGCGCAGCTTGCGCACGAGCTTGAGCCGCTCGTTGTCGTGCGAGGTGATCACGCGAGCCACTCCAGCCAAGCCCCGTGGAAGTCGGAGTGCGCCACCTCGACCCGCTCACCGCCCGGCCAGATCTGCACGAAGAGACCGTAGTACTCGTGGCTGCCGTCGAGCGGCTGCCACGTCTCGACAAACGCGAGCGGCCCATCCTCACCTGCGGCCGCGAGCAGCTCCCGCACACGGTCGCGCCGCTCGCGCGGGAGATAGTTGAGGGCCGCCGTCTGCCAGACGAGCAGCAGCCCGTCGTCCCGCCGCCTCGCCAGCAGCGAGGGCAGCTCGTCGAGCATGTCGCCGACGACGACCGGCGGCGGGTCCTTGCGCCAGCGCGCCACTGCGGCGTCGAGCCGTTCCAGCCGCTCGTGCTCCCCCGGCCAGACGAACGCCTGCAGGAGGCGCACCGCCTCGTCGTCGCGCAGATCCGGCGGGTCGCGGTCGACGCCGACCCTCGAGCGCACGACCGGTTGCCGCTCGAGGAGGCTGCCCGGAACGGACACCCGCTCCTCTCCGGCAAGTAACAGACTGTTACTTGCTCCCCACGCGCCGCGCTCGTAGCGGTAGCCGTGCCGGTCCCAGAGCAGGTTCAGGCCGCCACTGCAGCCGAGCTCCACGCAGTCGAACGCCTCGGCGCCGGTGCGCCGCGCGACCTCCAGGAAGCAGGGCAGGAGCCACCAGCAGCGGCCGACCTCGTTCGTCTGGACGTGCTGCTCGGCGAGCCAGCCGCGCAGGAACTCGACCTCGTCGCGGACCAGCGCCCGCGCGTCGTCCCACGAGCCGCGCCCCAAGAGCACGAGGTAGTGGAGCCCTGCGAAGAGCTGGAGCGGCGCGCTCCGTTCGACCTCGTCGCCGAGCAGCGCCGCGACGAGCGGCTCGTCCGCCAGCTCGGCGGAGAGCCGCTCGTACAGCGGCGAGCTGCGGGCGAAGTGCCGCGCCTGGAGCCGGAACGCCTCTCGGCGCTCCACCGCTAGGCCTGCAGTGCGCTCTTGGCCTGCTCGGCGATCGCGCCGAACGCGGCCGGGTCGCTGACCGCGAGGTCCGCGAGCACCTTCCGATCGAGCTCGATGCCCGCCTTGTTGCAGCCGTTGACGAACTGGTTGTACGAGAGCCCGTGCGAGCGGGCGGCCGCGTTGATGCGGGTGATCCAGAGCCGGCGGAACTCGCGCTTCCGGTTCTTGCGGTCGCGGTAGGCGTAGACGAGCGAGTGCTCGACCTGCTCCTTCGCGTAGCGGTAGTGCGAGTGCTTCCAGCCCCAGTAGCCCTTCGCCTGCTCCAGGACCTTGCGGCGCTTCTTCTGTGCGTGGACGGAACGCTTGACCCTCGGCATCAGCGCCGCCCTCCCAACAGCTTCCGCACGGCCTTCTCGCTGCTAGGCGCGACCAGCGCGTCCTGCCGGCTGCGCCTCCGACTCCCCGGACCCCTCTTCACGTGGTGTCCCGGCGGAGTCGTCCGGTGGCGCCGCCGCCTCAGCAGCTTGCCCGCGGCCGTCACCTTGAACCTCTTCTTCGCTGAGCTGTGTGTCTTCGTCTTCGGCATCTCTCTTCGCTCCTGCGTTCTTCGTCGGTCCGAGCAGCATCACCATGTTGCGTCCGTCGAGGAGGGGCTGGGACTCGATCGCCCCGATCTCCTTGACGTCCTCTGCGAGGCGCAGCAGAAGGTCACGGCCCCGCTCCGGGTGGGTGGTCTCCCGGCCGCGGAACATGATCGTCACCTTGACCTTCGCGCGCTGGTTGAGGAATCGCTCGACGTGTCCCTTCTTGGTGTTGTAGTCGTGGACGCCGATCTTCGGCCGGAGCTTGATCTCCTTCACCTGGATCTGGCTCTGGTGCTTCCGCGCCTGCTTCGCCTTCTGCTCCTGCTCGTACTTGTACTTCCCGTAGTCCATGACCTTGGCGACGGGCGGGTCGGCCTGGGCGGCCACCTCGACGAGGTCGAGGTTCTTCCCGTAGGCGTACTCCCGCGCCTCGTCCGTGGTCTTGATCCCGAGCTGAGCCCCGTCCTCGTCGATCAACCGCACGCGCGGGACGCGGATCGCGTCGTTGATGCGCGTCGTGTCGCGGTTGACCGGCCGGACCTGCTCCATCGGCCGCCGTCTCGGCCTCAAAGGCGAATCACCAAGTCGGGCTTATTCCTCCTCGATTCGTTGACGCAACAAAAAACCGCTGTCCATGCAGCGGCCCGTTTCCTCGTCATGCTGCGACTCGGTTGAACCTGCCAGCGCCGTTCTGGGCCGGGAGGTGAGGAACGGGTCCGCCCCTGCTTGTCAGAAGCTAGAGGGTAGCAAGCTTCGCGACCAGGGCGCCAAGCCCGAGCTTCGACTGCTCGCCGCCGCGCAGCCGCACGGCGAGGCTCTCGTCGCTCTCGCGGTCGCCATAGACGATCGTGACCGGGATCTTCTCCAGCTCGGCGGCACGGATCCGCTTGCCGATCGTGTCGGTCGGCTCCCCCACCTCGGCCCGGAAGCCCGCGTCGACGAGCCGCAGCGCGAGCGTCGTCGCCGGGTCGTGGTGCGCCTCCCCGACCGGCAGGACGCGGACCTGGACCGGTGCGAGCCAGAACGGGAAGTCGCCCGCGTAGTGCTCGGTGAGGATCCCGATGAAGCGCTCGAGCGAGCCGAGCAGCGCCCGGTGGATCACGTACGGCGTGTGCTCGCGGTTGTCGGCGCCCATGTAGGTGAGCCCGAAGTTCTGCGGCATCTGCGCGTCGAGCTGGATCGTCCCCATCTGCCAGGAGCGGCCGAGCGCGTCGGTCATGTGCAGGTCGATCTTCGGCCCGTAGAAGGCGCCGTC